>CAZTAI010000235.1:0-2672 GCA_964611555.1 uncultured Chloroflexota bacterium
GGCAGGGTCGCTCATCGGAAGCATCGTGGTCGTCAACCGACGTCGACCGACCTAGCTGGACTTCCATCGGCGAAACAGGAAGGGGGACGGGGACAGACGTGACCCGGGGACCCGCCGACCGCCGATCGAGCTGCTGGCCGAGGAGCGCCGCCGGCTCCACACCGAGCAGATGCTGACGACCGCGAGAGGGCTGCGACCACTCGACGCCAGCACGTCTGCGATGTGTCGTTGGACGATCGTGAGCCGGCGCCTGAGAGGCGTGTTGCGCTCATAGTCGGCATGCCAGCCAACCCAGTCTCTCGACACGTCCGGAAGCTTAGTACGCCAGCCCTGCGTCAAGGCCAGTCGAGTAGCAGATCAGCGTCAACGCACGGTGCTCTTCATCAACCCATTCGCGGTCGAGATCTGCGGCATTGGCGATCCTTGATCGGCCCCACGCGCGACGCACTCGAGAGGCGGCGCGCTACCAGAGATGGGTGCGGCCGAGGACCGACCGCGCCGCGAGTGTCTTCGGGATGGGTACCGCCTTGGCGCAGGCTAGTAGCGTCGCTGCCCCGACCTGGTGGGCGAGGTAAATCTCGACCGTGAGCATGGTCGCGGCGACAATGTCGCAGAGGGCGTCGTGGAAATCAGCGGCGTCGCCCGCTGAGAGCGCACCCGAAAGGAAGGCGTCGCCCTCCTTGTAGTTCGAGCGCATGCGCAGGCGCCAGAGCAGGTCGTAGAGAGTGGTCGGGCGCATCGCGATGGATTTGGCCGCAAAGACCGCTGAGGGCAGGTTCTTGCGTCTGGTCCCGGCTTTGGTCGGCGGCTGCGCTTTGATCCAGCCCTCGCGGTGATCTCGGATCTGCTCGGCCCTGGTCGTGCGCAGCGCGAGGGCGAGCAGCGAGGGCGCGTTGCTGGCGTGGGGCGCCGTCAGGTTGCTGATCTTCAAATCCAGCGGCACTGGGCCGAAATCGGTGTGGGCCCAGGCGCCCTCCGCGCCGCCGACGCGCGCGGTCCAGGGCGGCACAAACGGGGTGTTTGGGTTGCCGGCGGCGGTGGCCGCCCAGGTCAGTAGCCTTGCGTGGGTCTGCGGCGGGTTGGCGGTGACGACATGTGCGAGGCCGGTGAAGGCGTTGAAGACCGCGTAGTAGGCCTGGACCGGCGCCCACAGGTTGGCGAAGGAGACCAGGTCGCCACCGCCCAGGGCGCGCGGCGAGTTGAGCAGAACCTCAGTCGCCCAGCCATTGCGCAGGACCTGCCCCGCCCGCGGGGTCAGTGTCCGGCGCGTCGGCGGCTTGGCCCGCCACGGCCGCGCCCTCACGGCTTCGGCCACGCCGGCGACCATGCCGTCGGGGTGGGGGTACAGATCGGTCGCCCAAGCGCATGTCGCCTCGAGATAGCCGCGGAAGGTGTGGAACGTCATCTCCTCGTCGGAGCCGGTCGGCATGCGGATGGAGATGAGGTCGATGATCGGCACCCGCGCAGGGTACCCGGCCCCGTCGCTGTGGCTCGCGGCGACGCTCTGGGCGTTCGTCGTCGTCCGGGGCGCCGTCCTGCCACCACCCGCGGAGCGGGGCCGGACGGCGATGGTCGCAGGCATGGCTTGATGCCGCGCTTATCTGCTGGACCTGGCCGAGGTCAAGCGCGAGGTTCGAGGAAGACGATGATGAACACGAGCATTCGATGAGCGCCATCACGACCGAGACCATGAAGTGACGATGAGCGTCATCGTGGGCGCAATGATGACGAGAGTGCCGACTGATCAGGGAGCCGCGGCCGGCCTATCAGACACGGACCGGGTGAACCTTCATGGACGAGACGAGAGTGGAAGAGGCAAGCGAAACCGGACGTGAGGTCGGCCGCGTGCTGATCGGGCTGCTCGGCGAAGACCTCCTCTCTGTCTATCTCCACGGCTCCGCCGTGCTTGGCGGCTTTCGGTGGGATCGCAGCGACCTTGACATCCTCGCGTTGAGCCAGGGCGCGCTGTCCGACGGACAATTCGATCGCGTCGTTCAGGGGCTGGCTCCCCTGAGCTACCCGGCGAACGGGCTCGAGTTCACGCTCATGACGGCGCAGGAAGCCTCCCAGCCAGATCTCTCGGCTCCGCAGTTCCAGCTCCATCAGACGACGAAAGGCCGCGATCGGGGCGGTAAGGTGGTCGATGGCCGGGAGCGGAACGGCGATCCCGACCTGGTCCTCCACCTGGCTGTATGCCGAGAGCGCGGCTACACGATCGTTGGGCCTCCGCCAAACTTGTCGCTCGGTGTCATTCCACCGGAGGTGATCGAGTCGGCGATGCGGGGCGAGATTCGCTGGGCCAGAGATGACGCCCCGCTGGAGTATGTGGTCCTCACGTCCGCTCGAGCGTGGCTCTTCACTCAGACGCATCGGATCGTGTCCAAGATCGAGGCCGGCGAGTGGGCCGCGGAACGCTATGCGGAGCCGGCTGTCATCGAGGCGTCGCTGGCGCGTCAGCGAGGGACGACGGCGGCCACCATCTCAAAGGCGGCCGCGGAGCGATTCGCCGAGTACGTAATGAACATGCCCGGGCATTCGTAGCTCGGCGGTTTGCCGACGTCCTACACCCGTGGGCATTCCGCATTTGCCCAACCATAAGACTTGAGCCGCTAGAACACGCGCGTTCTATTACGGCTACCAGCTGTGAGTGTGAACAAGGATCAGTCAGAACG
>CAZTAI010000236.1:0-2649 GCA_964611555.1 uncultured Chloroflexota bacterium
GCGGCCAGGAACAGGAGATTGCTGGCCATCCCGACGCCCAGCGACACGAGGAGGGACGCGATCCCGGCCGTCCTGAGCGTCATCTCAGCCGGCCTCGATCCAGCGGCGCAAGCGCCGCCCGAGCAGCCCCATGCCGACTGACAGAAGGGGCCGCATGAGGGTCACGTCGACGAGTCGTCCCGGCAGCCCGTCCGGCAGGCCGTATTCCAGGTCGTGCGTGATCAGCGTCCCCGCCGTCACGGCTTCATATCGCGACGTCGAGATCCACGTCCCGAACAGCGGCAGCCGGCCGACCTCGACGGTCATCCACGGCGGCGCCGGCCGCGGATGGCGCGCCAGGTCCTCGGGTTCGACGCGGGTCGTCTCCCAGCGGGTCGATACGCGGATGGGACCGAGCGCCAGAACCTGGTGGTAGACGTTTCCGATGTGCTCGACGCGGCCGCTGCCTGCGGGAACCCGAACGAGCGGGTTGAACTCGGGGAAGCGGCGCGGGTCGCCTGCGAGCGCAAGGGCATGCTCGGGCGGCACGCGGACCAGGAACCGATCGCGCCGATGCATGCGCCCCACGCCGGCAGGATACGGCCTTGCCAACGGCTCGGACGCTTGGACGCCGGCAACATTGGCCGAGGGGACGCCGCGTAACCGCTTCGTCGAGGCTGTCGCTGTACCCTCAAGCCGGCCGGGACCCACCGGAGCTGGTCGGAGCTCACCGTAGCGCCCGTACTCAGTCGGACCCCACCGGAGGCTCGCCGCGAATCCGGTATGCGGTACCACTTCACCACAACATCTAGGGCTTCCATCGACTCCGACCCACGACATGTTGTGGTCTGGGCGCCTTTCGCATCACCAAATCGCACGATTGGTCCCTTATCCGGCCCCTTATGCCGCACGATGAGTATCCCGTGCGCTGGCCGCCCGGCTCAGACCTCGGCCTGGTCCTGGAAGATGTCCTCGATCGATAGTCCGAACAGCCGCGCCAGCCTGAACGCCAACGGCAGGCTCGGGTCGTACTTGCCGGTTTCGATTGCGTTGACGGTCTGCCGCGAGACCTCGGGGCCAATCGCAGGGTCCGGACCTCCAGATCGGCGATCGCCCTTCAGCCTGATCGCGACTCAAGCGCTGAGCGCGGAGTCGCGTGAAGGGCGGATCGGACCTGCCCGCCGGAACAGGATCACGCCGGTTGCGAGCAGCCACAGGACCCAGGTCAGCCAGACAGGGCCCGTAGCCTCGCCAGGCACCGTGTTGTTCAGCGTTGCGTAGAACGCGATCCCGATCCAGGCGAGGCCCGCCGCCACTCCGAGCACGGCGAGCCAGCGTGGGAACGCGAAGGACAACAGCATGGCCACGGACGATGCAAGGATGGAGGCTCCGAGAGCGGCCGAGAAGGGGAAGGACAGGGTACGCGACGACTCGTGAAGCAACGTCAGCACAGCAGCGTCGGCGCCCTCGGCCGCCAGCTGCGTGGTGATCAGGCCCACGACCTGGCCGACAATCTCGAAGACGACGCTGACAGTCATGGCCGCGAGGGCAAAGTCCCCGAGCGCGCGGGTCTCGTTCGTCTGCTGGAGCGCGCTCCGAACTCCGGCGCTGAACAGGATCCTACCGAGGAGGACGATGATCAGCCCGGCCACCATGAAGGAGATCCCTGTGAGCGGCTGCGCTGCGTACGCCGCCGCGATCTCGGCAGGCCCACTCCCCTCCGGCACCACACGGATCCCGCTGGGGATGATGAACGCGAACTCGAGCAGGTAGACGATGGCCCCCACAAGGGCCAACCTGCTTCCGTTGCGTGTCCGCACAGGTGTTGTGGATTCCACGTTCGCGCTCCTATCTGGATCCGTAGGGACCTGGGTCACAGACGCCAGCCAGCGTCAAGCGGTCGGGCCATGCAATGCCCGGAGGGCAGCCCGCGCCGGAGCGGGCCTTCCGCTCGCACGGTCACTCCTCTGAGTCCTGGAGGAAGGCGGCCACGGTCAGTTCGTTCATTCCCTTGAGGAGCGGCGTCCGAACAGGGTAACGGCTCGGCCGGGGGTCAGCGCCGGATCACATCCTGTTCACCGATTCCTTGGGATCTCGTGGTACGGGTGGGGATTGGGAGCTGCGAGGTTGTGGGGTCGTGAGTGCAAGCGCTTACGACAAGGTCGCGCCCGCCGAATTGGGAGATACGCAATAAGAGGTATTCGTGTGATACCGGTCCTCGGCTCCGTAGCTCGCTGGTCATCTGACTTCGACGCAGCGCGCCATCGTGGGGACGATCTACTACCGCCTGCTCGCCCGACGGCAAGCCGATCCTGGCAACACCTAGGTCTGAAGAAAGGTTGTCGTGCTCTTGGCGGCTCGATCGACTTCGTCGAGCCACGGCGCATGCCCGGCGCCTGCAAAGACCTCGTAATCCGCGTTGGGCATTCGATCGACGAGCCGACGGGCGGTCTCCTCGCCCCCGAAGGGATCCTTCTCGCCCCAGATGAAGTGCGTGGGCGTGCGAACCGTGCCCAGGAAGCCATCGGACAGGATCACGCGAGGGTCCAGTCCGTGGCGCAGCGAGACGAGGCTGCGGGTCAGACGCTTCTCATTCCGCGCCGTATCGGTGTCGCGGAGCAGCGCCAGCCACCAGTCGAGGAGCTCCTGCGAGATTCGGCCGTCCTCGAG
>CAZTAI010000237.1:0-2649 GCA_964611555.1 uncultured Chloroflexota bacterium
GCTGGCGTCAGTGTTCGGCGGCTTCGCCACGTCGACCTGGGTGCTGGCGCTGGGTGCGCTCTCGCTCGCCGCCGCGATGGCCCACTCCGGGCTCCTCTACCGCGCCGGACTGTTCCTGTTGCGCGCGTTCCCGGCGACCTACGCGTGGCAGGTGGTCGCGCTCGTGATCGGCGGTCTGGTGCTCACTCCGTTCGTGCCGCAGAGCGTCGCGCGTGTCGCGGCGATCGGACCCGTGACGGCCGAGCTTCGTGTCGCGCTCGGACAGCCGGCACGGAGCGCGGGTGCCGCGGGTCTGGCGTTCGCCGGCCTGGTCGGCCACTGGTACTTCGCGAACCTCTTCCTCACCGGGTTCGCCACGAACTTCTTCGTGCTCGAGCTGATCCCTGAGGGGGAGCGCGCGGCGTTCGGGTGGTGGGGCTGGATCGCCGCGTCGGCGGTCGCGCTCGTGGTCTCCGCGATCGCGGCGACGGTCGCGCTCCTCTGGCTCTTCCGGCCCGTTCCCGCGGCGCGACCATCCGCCGACGTGCTGCACCGGCAGCTCCGCGTCATCGCCGGGCTCTCGACCGCCGAGCGCGTCGCGGCGCTCGCGGTCGCCGTTCTCGTCCTGGGGCTGCTCCTCGAGCCCGTCCTGGGCATCGACCCTGCCTGGGTCGCCACGGTCAGCCTGGCGATCGCCGTGGCCGGCGTCCTGGGCCGCGACGCCTTCCGCACCAGCGTGGACTGGGCGTTCCTCGTGCTGCTCGGGATCCTGCTCGGATCTGGCCCGGTCCTGCAGGGCGCGGGGATCGACCGCTGGCTGGGCGAGACGCTGGGTCCGCTCGCGCGCGCCGCGGGACATCCGGCGGTCGTCGTGTTCGGGCTCGCGCTGGCGGTCGTGCTGCTGCGCGTCGTGCTTCCGAGCCGCCCGACGATGCTCCTCATGGCCCTCGTGGCGATGCCGGCTGCGCCGGCGTTCGGGATCTCGCCGTGGGTCGCCGGGGTCGTCGTGCTGCTCGCGGCGAATACCTGGATCCTGCCCTACCAGGGCCTCGAGTACCTCGTGCTGCGCGACGCGACGCGCGGCGAGTCGTTCACGGACGCGCAGGGCATGCGCATGGGCGCCGTGCTCCTCGGGATCCGCTTCATCGCGATCGCCGCGAGCGTGCCCTACTGGATGGTGCTCGGTCTGATCCATTAGCCGGCTGCCGGAGTCTTGCGTAACCTTGGCTTAGGCTCGCCCTTGACCAAGGTTATCTGGTAACCTTGGTTAAGCCATTGGAGGTCGCCAAGGATGCCAGGGACATACACCGTCCGTGTGGGGGAGGGGGTCCGCCGCTTCTGGAAGGGCGGCCAGCCGAGCTTGTCCGGCGGACGGCGCGCTCGCGAGGGGTTCTTCTACTACGCCTTCCGAGGCTGGAAGATCGCCGGTCTGGACCCGACGTTCTCGGCCGAGCTCACGCAGGACCTTTCCAACGCTGAGGCGGCGGTCCGGCGTCTGAACCATGACCCGCCGCGAACGCACCTGCTCGAGGCCGTGGCGCGGCAGCTCCTGCGTTCGGAAGCCATCGCTTCATCTCGCATCGAGGGCTTCCAGCTGTCGCATCGCAAGCTCGCGGAGGCCGCCTTCGACCCCTCGGACACGAGTCGCAACGCGCTCACGGTCCTCGGGAACGTACGGGCAATGGACGAAGCGATCCGTGCTGCGACGCGACGGGATCTGACCGTCGAGCACATCCGCGCGATCCACCGAAGGCTCTTCGAGGGGACAACAGATGCGCGGATCGGCGGTCTGGTCCGTGATCGGCAGAACTGGATCGGCCCGCGCGACAACCCCTGGGGGGCCGTCTTCATTCCCGTTCCCGAGGAAGATGTACCGCCCCTTCTGGAAGACCTCTGTGTCTTCCTCCTGCGAGAGGACCTGCCCGCGATCGCGCAGGCCGCGATCGCGCACGCCCAGTTCGAGACGATCCACCCGTTCGAGGATGGGAACGGCCGCGTAGGGCGATCACTGATCCACCTGCTTCTTCGCCGGCGGGACGTGTCGCCCTCCTATGTGCCGCCGGTCAGCCTGGTCCTGGCCGCGAACTCCGGCGAATACGAGCGCGGACTCACCACCTACCGGGAGAAGCGCAGCGAGGAGTGGATCGGCATCTTTGCTCGCGCCGTGACGATCGCCTGCGATCGCGCGGCCGATCTGGCCGGGCAGATCGATCGACTCAAGGCAGGTTGGCGGGCCCAGGCGGGCTCACCACGCGCGGGGTCCGCGGCGGACAAGCTCATCGAGGCGCTGCCTGTCCATCCCGTGCTCGATCTCCGTACTGCCCAGCAGGTGCTGAAGGTGAGCGACGAGGCGGCGAGGCTCGGCCTTGAGCGATTGGCGGTAGCGGGGGTGCTGGAGGAGATCACGAAGCGCAAGCGCGGGCGGATCTGGGAGAGCGTGGGCCTGTTCAAGCTGCTCGATGGCTTCGAACGCACCCTGGCCAAGCCGTCGGGTCCGGGCAAGCCCTCGCCGCGCGCCCCAAGGCTGACGAGATCTTGATCGCCCTGATCGCTTCGGTCTCCTTCGTCGCCTACATCGCGTACGCGTACGCCCTGCGCGCACGCGGGCGCGCCATGCGCGGGCCATCGCTGGTGGAACGCGGAGGGCTGGCCAAGTGGCTACCCGCCTTC
>CAZTAI010000238.1:0-2628 GCA_964611555.1 uncultured Chloroflexota bacterium
CGGTGGGCTCGGCGATGCCGAGTGCGCGCGCGGCCGCCAGCGCCGCGAGCGCGTTGTACGAGTTGTAGAGCCCGGGCAGCGGGACCGCGACCGGATCCGTCGCGTCCGCGAGGTGGATGACGCTGCCACCCGGGCCGAGCTCGATCCGCGTCGCCGCGACGTCGGGCTTGGGCCGGCTAAAGCCGCACGCCGGGCAGGACCAGTCGCCCACATGGCCCAGGATCACGCGCTTGTAGACGAGCCTCTTGCGGCACCGCGGGCAGTGGGTGGCGTCGCTGATGCTCTGGGCGATCTGCCCGCCGACGCTGGGGTCGTCGATCCCGAAGTGGATGATGCGTCCGGGGTGGCGGTCACCGAGATGGACCACGAGCGGGTCATCCGCGTTCAGGACGAGCGTGGTCGCGCTTGTGAGCGACGAGAACGAGACCGCGATCCGGCGCGCCAGCTGCGCCAGCTCGAAGTAGCGGTCCATCTGGTCGCGGAAGAGGTTCAGGACCAGGACGACGCGCGGCTCGAGCGTCGCGAGGAGGCGCGGCACGGAGGCCTCGTCCACCTCGAAGATGCCGACATCGCCCGCCGGCGTCCCGGTCCAGCCGGATCGCGCGATCAGCTCGGCCGCGATGCCGCGGTCGAGGTTCGAGCCGGAGCGGTTGTGGACGGGCGACCATCCCGCCGCACGGGCGACATCGGCCAGCATGCGCGAGGTCGTCGTCTTTCCGTTGGTGCCCGAGACCAGCGCCGCCCCGTGGGTGAACGCGGCGGTCATCCGACCTAGCGCGGACGGGTCGATGGTCAGCGTCACGAGCCCCGGAAGGGCGGTCGCACCGCGGCCCAGGCCCTGTAGTCCGGTCCGCGCGATCTTGCCGGCGACGAGTGCGATGGCAGAGCGCAGCGTCACCGCAACGAGCCTAAGGGGAGCTTCTCACTGTCCAGCAGTGCGCGTGAGCGCCCTAAATGGATCAGGCCTGCGCCGGCTGGACCTCGTTCAGCACGTGCTCCAGCTCCTCGACAGCACGACCGAGTCGGAGCGTCAGTGTCTTGGCGGCATCGCCGTCGGACCCCGCGCGGTGGAGCTCCCCCTGGGCCTCGAGCCTCGCGAGCAGCGCGACGGCGCGGCGCAGGCGACCCATCTCCAGCGCCGCCGGGAGAGTGCGACGGACCGCGGCGAGGCGCTCTTCGAGGCGCTCGAGACGCCGGCGCAGCTCGACCTCGAGCTCCTCCGCGCCCAGCGAACCAAGACGCTCGATCTCGGCGGCGAGGCTGTTCAGCTCGCGCTGAACGATCTGGGCTGCCTTCTCGAGGGAGTAGCCCTTCTCGAGGGCCTGGCGGATCCGGATGACCTTCTCCATGGCGAAGACGTCGTAGTCGTGATCGCCGTCGGCCGAAGGACGGACCAGGCCCTTCTTGGTCCAGTAGATGAGCTGGCGCGGGGTGACCTTGCAGACGCGCGC
Organism: uncultured Chloroflexota bacterium; assembly: GCA_964611555.1. Lineage (GTDB taxonomy): Bacteria > Chloroflexota > Limnocylindria > P2-11E > P2-11E > GWC2-70-10. The sequence goes on from CAZTAI010000238.1 coordinate 1,452, forward strand.
GGCTTCCGCCGCTGAGAGCCGGAGCCGGGAGATGACCTCGCCGTCGTTGGCGACCAGGACCTGGGCTAGTGCCGTCCGCCCGTCGCTCTCCGCCACTTGTCCCCCTTGGCCAGGCTGCCTGCCGGCACGAGGAAGGATCGTGTCATCGCCTGCTCAGCGTGTCAACGGTCGGAACACTTGGCTGCTACTTCGCCACGCGCTGCCGGTAGGCCACCTTCACCATGGCCCTGTAGGTCTTGAGCCGGCCCTTCGGATCGAGGTCAGCCCAGAGGCGGACCACTTCGACGGCGATCGGATCGGGCGCGTCGTCCCCGGCCGACTTCACCGCCTCGGTCACGGCCGCGTCCCAGCTCCGCGCGGAGGAGCCCGTCGCCTCGGCGACGCGCACGGCCCTCGGGCTAGCGGGTCTTGGCCGGATAGCCCTCGAGCCCGTACTCCTTGATCTTGGCATAGAGGAGTCGACGGTAGATCCCCAGCATCTCGGCCGCTTTGGAGCGATTGCCGCCCGCGTCGCGCAGCGCCTTCATGATCAGGTCCTTCTCGAACTGCGCTACCGACTTCTTGAAGAAGGAGCGCTCGCTCGGCAGATCCTCGCCGTGCCCCTCGTCGCCGTCCGCCTCGTGATCGCCGAACGGAAGCTCGCGGCTGGTGATGACCTGGCCGCGCGACAGGACGACCGCGCGCTCGACGACGTTCTCGAGCTCGCGCACGTTGCCCGGCCAGTCGTACTCCATGAGGCGGCGAAGCGCCTCCTCGCTGATCGCGGCCGGCTGAGCGGTGGCGCTGTAGCGGTGCTTGGCAAGGAAGTGCTCGACGAGAGCGGGGATGTCCTCCTTGCGCTCGCGCAGCGGCGGCATGTGGATGTGGATGACGTTGAGCCGGTAGAAGAGGTCGTCACGGAACTTCGTCTGCTCGACCTGCTTCTGCAGATCCTTGTTGGTCGCGCAGATGATCCGCAGGTCGACCTTTATGGGGAGCGACGATCCGATGCGCTCGATCTTGCGGTCCTGGAGCACCCGAAGCAGCTTCGTCTGCGTCTGCAGGCTCATCTCGCCGATCTCGTCGAGGAAGATCGAGCCCTTGTCGGCCATCTCGAAGCGGCCGCGGCGCTGTGTCATGGCGCCTGTGAACGAGCCCTTCTCGTGGCCGAAGAGCTCGGCCTCGAGGAGCGTCTCGG
>CAZTAI010000239.1:0-2627 GCA_964611555.1 uncultured Chloroflexota bacterium
GGAAGCCGTCCTTCTCCATCTGGCGGAGCGTCCGGTACAGCGTGCTCATGGTGATCCCGAACAGGCCGAGTGCCCGCAGGTAGTCCTCGATCACATAGCCGTGTGCCCGCTGGAGCGAGACGGCCAGCAGGACGAACGGAGGCAGGATGTCGCGAGGCGGCCAGCCCGGAAATGGCTCGCGCTCGTCGAGCGGCTCGGCTGGGCGGTCGGTATCGGGGTTCCCGCTATTGGCGGCCGGCTCCGACCCGATTCCTGAATCCGTGGCCCGGGTTCGAAACGGGCGTGCACCGTTGGCGGCGCTCCTGGCTGTGGTGGTCTTGCGGTCAGGCATGGTGCGTATGTGAGGCTCTCAGGTTCGGTTTGCGGCGGTTGCTTGACAATCCTACCACACTATGTGCACAATGCACCTAGAGTTGTCGAGCAAATAGAGGCAGCCGGATAGTAGTCCAAGGAGGACCTCGATGTCCACCACCACCAACGAGATGCCCGCGTCGGCAGCCGCTGCCGTCACGGAAGCCACCCGCATCGCCGCACAGGCGGCCCGCAACGGCACCGAGACCGCGAAGGCCTCGATCGAAGCCGCGCGATCCTACGTCGATGACAGCAATGCGCTCAGCCGGGAGCTCCTCGGCACCTGGTCCGTCCAGAGCGAGACGGCCCTCAAGACCGCGTTCGAGGCACAGAATGCCGCGATGGACGCCGGCCTGGGCCTGTTCGACCTGGGCGTGAAGGGCAATCGACAGGCAGTCGAGCAATTCTCCGAGATCGTCAAGCGAACCCAGAAGGCGACGCTCGAGAGCTGGCAGTCCACCGTCAAGATGGCCACGAAGGCGACCGAAATGGCCACGAAGGCGACCGAAGCCGCACGGCGCTGACAAGCGGCTGATGACAGATCGAAGTGGCCGGCGATGCGCCGGCCACTTCGGCTTGTATCGGCCGAGTTGAGGAGGTTTCTGCGATGGCTGACCTGACAGGCAAGGCCTGCCTCGTCACCGGCGGATCGCGCGGCATCGGCCGGGCGATCGCCCTGGAGCTTGGGCGGCATGGCGCGTCCGTGGCCGTTGGCTATGCTCGCAACCAGGAGGCGGCAGAAGAGGTCGCCGCGGAGATCGCGAAGTCCGGGGGCCAATCGTTTGCGTTCGGCTGCGACGTCCAGGATCCCAAGGCCGTAACGCCGGCTGTTGCCGGCGTCGTCGAGCGCTTCGGAAAGATCGACGTGCTCGTCAACAACGCCGGGATCACCCGCGACCGCTCGCTGGCCAAGATGTCGCACGAGGAGTGGGACTCAGTCCTCCAGACGAACCTGACCAGCGTCTTCAACCTGACTGCCGCGGTGCTGCCGCACATGGTCAAGGCCGGTTACGGCCGGATCGTGAACATCAGCTCCGTGATCGGCATGCATGGCAACTTCGGCCAGGCCAACTACGCGGCAGCGAAGGCGGGGATCATCGGCTTCACGAAGTCGGCGGCGCTCGAGCTCGCCCGCAAGGGCGTCACGGTCAACGCGATCGCGCCCGGTTTCATCGAAACGGAGATGATCGCAGCCATGCCGGAAGACGTCCGCGCCCGGATACTGGAGAAGATCCCGATGGGCCGGTTCGGCCGTCCGGAGGAGATCGCCCAGGTGGTCGCGTTCCTCGTCTCGAATGGCGACTACATCACCGGCCAGGTGATCGCGATCGACGGTGGCCTGTACACATGATTCCCGGACTCCGGCGGCCCTGACCCCCGGATCGGAAAACCGAAACAGAGAGAAGCGAGGAGAGCCACGATGGCTGATACGGCCCACACTGGCCGCAACGGCGGCGTCTATCTCGTAAGCGCCGCCCGGACGCCGATTGGCAAGTTCGGCGGCGCGCTGTCGCAGATGCCGGCTGTCGAGCTCGGCGGCGTCGCCATCCGGGCGGCGATCGAGCGGAGCGGCTTGCCCGCCGGGACCCCGGTCGACGAGGTCCTGATGGGGCAGGTGATCCAGGCGGGCGCCGGCCAGGCTCCCGCCCGCCAGGCGGCCCTCAACGGCGGCCTGCCCGTGACGACGAGCGCGACGACGATCAACAAGGTCTGCGGCTCGGGGCTGAAAGCGATCATGCTCGGCGCCGCCGAGATCCGGGCCGGTGACGCCGACGTGGTCGTCGCCGGCGGCATGGAGAGCATGAATGTCGCGCCCTATCTCCTGCCCCGAGCCCGCTTCGGCTATCGCCTGGGCGACGGGACGCTCGTCGACGCGACGGTCCATGACGCACTCTGGTGTGCTGTCGAGGAATGCCACGTGGGCACCCACGCCGAGCGTGTCGCGATCGCCAACAAGATCAGCCGCGAGGACCAGGACGGGTTCGCCCTGCGCAGCCACCAGAACGCGATTGCGGCCATCGACGCCGGTCGCTTCGACGCCGAGCTCGCCCCCGTGACCGTCCGGGACGCGAAGGGCCGCGAGACGATCGTCAGCATCGACGAGGGCCCCCGCCGGGACTCGACGATCGAGGCCCTGGCCCGACTGAAGCCGGCCTTCGACCTGCCCGACGGCGACGATCGCGGCGACGCGACGAGCGGCACCGCCACGGCCGGCAATGTGCCCGGCATCACGGACGGCGCCGCGGCAACGGTCGTCGTGAGCGAGCGGACCGTCG
>CAZTAI010000240.1:0-2620 GCA_964611555.1 uncultured Chloroflexota bacterium
CATCGCTGAAGGCGACCACCCCGACGGCGCGACGCTCGAGGCGCTCGCCGAGCGCATCGCGGAGGTCGCGCTCGCGGTGCCCGCCGGGCGGGCGGTGGACGCGGACCTGTGGCTCACAGCGCCGGTGACGACGCGCGGGCCGTTCCCTGTCCTGGTCTTCTCGGGCGGCGTGGGGGAGTACGTGAACGGCCGGCAGGACCGCGAGTTCGGCGACCTGGGCCTGCGCCTGGGACGCGCGATCACGCGGCGGACCGACTCGTTCGAGGTCGCGCCCGCGGTCGAGTCGATCCGCGCGACCTGCATCGGCGCGTCCCAGTACACGGTCCAGGTGAGCGGCGACACGCTCTATCTCTCCGATCCCGGTCTCCTGCCGCTGCGCGATCTGGCCGCGGTCGCGGTGCGGCCCGCGTCGGCGAATGCCGACGCGATCGCCCTCGAGGTCCGCTCTGGCATCGCGCGGCTCGACCGCGAGGACGGCAGGTTCGCGCTGGCGGTGCGCTGGCCTCACGGGTCCGCGTACGCCGCGCTGCGCGAGCTGTGCGGGGGCATCGCCCAGGGCACCCGCGACATGCTCGGTCCCGGCCGGCCGCTGGTCGTGGTGATCGATGCGGACGTCGCCGGCGTCGTGGGCCAGATGCTCCGCGACGAGCTCGGCGTGCGCGGTCCGGTGCTCTGTGTGGACCAGATCGCGCTATCGGACCTCGACTTCATCGACGTGGGCGCCGTGGTCCCGGAGCGCGGGGTCGTGCCCGTCGTGGTGAAGAGCTTGGTCTTCGCGGAGCGCTAGAGCGGCGCCCCCTCGAGGGTGTCCTGGATCTTGGCGAAGCCCTCGTAGAGGCCCTCGTAGAAGAAGCGGATCCCGAACTCGATGCGGAGCGTTCGCGTGCGCGCGTCCGAGTCGTTGAAGTGCTCGTGGAGCGTCATGCGCGGCGGCACGTGGACGGCGTCGCCCTCCTGCCAGTCGTGGCGCTCGCGGTCGATCTCGCTGTAGCCGCGGCCCTCGAGCACGTAGAGCATCGCCTCGGTGTGGGTGTGACGGTGGCTGCGCGTCCGCGGCGCCTCCTCGAAGATGTTCGTGATCGAGACGCCCTTCGCGCGGAAGCCGTTCGTCTCGGTCGAGGAGCTCTCGCTCCCGCCCATGAGGATCCATATCCCGCCGTGGCGGTGCGCGCCCTTCCCCTCCTTGTGGTGGCCGTGCCCTTCGGCACGGCGCTGCCGCTCGTCGATCGCGTCCTCGAGGTGCAGCGCGATCCGGCGGCCATCGGCCGCGAGCTGCGACGACTGGGCCGGGTGGCGCGCGGCCAGGCCGCCATCGTCCGGTCCGGCGTCCTCGAGCTGCTCGAGGCGGCCGATGTTCGTGAGCAGATCGAGGTCGTGCATGACGGCGGATAGGTAGCGGGCTGGCTCCGGTCCGGTGTTCACATGCTGGTGCTCCGCGGCGAACGGGACGTGGATCGTCGTCCCCGGCTTCCAGTCGTAGCGGGCGCCCGCGATGACGCTGAAGCCCGTGCCCGAGAGGATGTGGATGGCCTCTTCGCCGTGAAGATGCCGGCCGGTCCGCCAGCCCACCGGGATCTCCGCCCGCAGGAGCGCTGTGCCCTGCGTCGGGAATCCGGTCGCGGCGCCGATGAGCATCTGGACCCGCGCGTCCTGCCTCGTCTTGATCCACGGCAGCTCTGCCCCGCGTGCCACGACCGGCGGCCGGCGGACCGACTCGCTCACCCGCGCACTGCGCTCGAGCCACGCACCGTAGAGATCGCCGCGCTGATCCATCGGTACGGACGTTACTCTGCTTCGCGGTGCGGACGGAAGAGGTCGAGCTCTGGAGCGAAGGCGCGCGCGTGCGCGGCCGGCTGCATCGGCCGGACGACGCGACCGGACGGCTGCCGTTCATCGTCCAGGGCCCCGGCTGGCTCGGCCTCGCCGACGCGAAGCTCTACCAGCCGTACCACGAGGCATTCACCGCGGCGGGCTTCGCCGTTCTGATCTTCGACTACCGGGGGTTCGGCGCGAGCGATGGAGACAGAGGGACGCTCTCGCCGACGTGGCAGCTCGAGGACTGGCGCAACGCGATCGCCTACATGCGCGGTCGCTCCGACATGGATCCGAAGCGCGTCGCGATCTTCGGGAGCGGCGGTACCGGCGGCGGCAACGCGGTCGCGGTAGCGGCGCTCGAGCCGGAGGTCCGGGCAACCATCAGCCAGGTACCGGTCGCGGATGGACGTGACTGGCTACGCCGGATGCGCACCTCCGAGCAGGACTGGAAGGCGTTCCTCGAGAGCGTCGAGGCGGACCGCCGCGCGCGCGCGTCGAGCGGGAACGGAACGGTCGTGCACCCGCGCGAGGGGATCATGGTGGAGTCGGCGGAGCGCAAGACGAGCACGGTGAAGGCCGACGTCGACTCGCGCATCCCCACCGCGGTGCCGCTCGCCGCCGCGCAGGGCGTCCTTGACTACCGTCCGATCGACGCCGCCGCCCGCGTCCGCGGGCTCATGGTCGTGGCCGTGGCGGACGATCTGGTCACGCCGACCGACCACGCCCAGAGTCTGTACGAGGCCGCCGCGAGACCGAAGAGGCTGGTCATCCAGCGCGATACGACGCACTACGCGGCATACAAGCA
>CAZTAI010000241.1:0-2618 GCA_964611555.1 uncultured Chloroflexota bacterium
CCGCAGCAGCAGGCCCTCGAGCGTGGGATCGCCCTTCTTCTGCCGCGGCTTCACCTGATCCCAGGTGCACTCCTTGGGGTCCTTGTCCGGGCGGAAGCGCAGGAAGCGGGTGCCGTGGCGGAAGCGGTCCTCCTCGACCTTGTCGTAGCGGACCTCGCAGACGAGCTTCGGCTGCACGGGGATCCACTCGAGCTCGCGGCCCTGCGACCAGCGGCTCTCTCCCCCGGGCTGACGACCGGTCGTGCTCTCCTCGTCCATGCGCAGCGGCGGCAGCATCGACTGGAGCTGCTTCTGGAGCGGACCGGTGATGCCGGAGGTGTAGCCGGCGAAGTCGAGCGTGCCGTCCTTCCGGTAGAGGCCGAGGTCGAGCACCGCGATGCGCGAGCCGTTCACCCGGTAGCCGACGATCACGCAGTCGGCGGTCTTGTGCTTCTTGACCTTTCGCACCGCGTCACGCGAGCCCGGCATGTACTCGAGGTCCACGCGCTTCGCGATGATCCCGTCGAGGCCGAGCGTCTCGAGGCGCTCGAGCCAGGCCTTGGCCTGCGCGAGGTCCGTCGAGGCCGGCGATATCCGAAAGCCCTCCGCAAGACGAAGCAGCGCCTCGCGCCGCTCGCGCAGCGGTCGCTTGTGGAAGGGCTCTCCCTGCCAGAGGAGCAGGTCGAACGCGATGTAGGTCGATGGGGTCTCGGCCGCGAGCTTCCGGATGCGGCTCTCCGCGGGATGGAGGCGCATCTGCATCGCGTTGAAGTCGAGCTTGCCGTCGTGCTCGATGACGATCTCGCCGTCGATCGCGGAGTGCGCCGGCAGCAGATCCCCGAGGGGCCGGAGCTCGGGGAAGTACCGGAGGAGCGGACGGCCGTTGCGGCTCCAGAGCGCGAGCTCGCCGCCGTCGTTCTCGAGCACCCCGCGGAAGCCGTCCCACTTCGGCTCGTACTGCCACTTCTCACCGGCGGGGATCTCCTCCACGAGGAGCGCTTCCATCGGCGGGAACGGGACGTTCGGTCCAGGCACGGCCCGAGCGTAATCACGAGTCCCCCTCTGTGTCTGTCTGGTAACGGGCACACGCTGTGCTTTCACGCCAAGCGTGGCACCCGCTATAGACATCCTTCTTCCAGGGGGGCGGGACACGGCGGTCCTGCTCTTCCACGGGTTGACTGGCACGCCGTTCGAGATGCGGGCGCTCGGACAAGAGCTCGCGCGCGATGGCTACACCGTCCACATCCCGCTCCTCCCGGGCCGCGGCACGCGGCCGGACGACATGGATGGCCTCTGCTGGGAGGACTGGATGGACGCGGGGCTCCGCGCGTACGACATGCTCGCGCGGGAGCACCAGACGGTCGTGGTGGGCGGGCTCTCGGCAGGCGGCACGATGGCGCTGGACCTGGCGCTGCGCCGGCGTCCCGCGGCGCTGCTCCTCTACGCGGCCGTCCTCGAGATCGCCCACCGCGGTGCGTACCTCGCGCCGTACTTCTGGCGGCTCGTCCGCCGATGGCCGTCGCCGCGGACCGATATGTACGAGCCCAGTGAAGACCTCCAGTGCTACGACCCCGCGCCGGTGCGCGCGATGTGCGAGCTGATCAAGGGCATCAGGCGCGTTCGCGGGCGGATCGGTGAGATCAACGTGCCGGCCCTCGTCGCGCACGCGGTCCAGGACCGCTTCGTCCCGATGTCCTGCGCCGATGAGCTCGTGGCGCGTCTGGGTGGCCCGGTGCACAAGCTCGTGATCGACGGGAGCGGCCACGCTCTCACGGCGGACGTCAAGCGCCAGGACGTCGCGGTCGCCAGCCGCACGTTCCTTCGGCGTTACCTCGGCGCGCCTGCGCTGAACGCCGCAGCAAGCTAGCTCGCGAGCGCCAGCCTGAGTTTCCGATCGCGGAGTGTCCGGGGACAAGTCCCTTTCTGCGTACGCCGTGTACGGTCGGCGCCCGCGACTCGCACGGATCGTGCCTGCCCTGGTGAGGGCGAGGTCAGGGGATCGCGGAAGAAGAGATCGGATCGGCATGTCGCCTGCACGTCCGGTCGGGCCGCCGGAAGCGGAGGCCGGGCAACACCGTCCTCCAACGCGGTCCGGTCGTCGAGAATGCTCCAGGAGGCGACTAAGTGAAGGTCCTCGTGAACGGTGAGCCCATGACGCCGGCCCCGCGAGCGGACGGCGCGGAGATCGCGGCCAACTCGCACATCGCGCAGTTCCACTCCGACAACAAGACGCTCACGGACCGCGTGTGCGAGTTCTTCGCGACCGGCGCGGAGTCCGGCGACGCGCTGATCGTCATCGCCACGCCGGCCCATCGCACCGCGATCGAGGAGTGCCTGGGTCAGCGCGGTGTCGACCTCGCGGCCCTGGCGGTCACCGGCAGGTATGCCGTGCTGGACGCGGCCGAGACCCTCTCGCGCCTGCTGGTCGCCCGCAGGCCCAGCCCGCTGCTCTTCGGCGAGGTCGTGGGCAGCGCGATCAGCCGTCTCCAGCCCGAGTCCGGACGCGTGCGCGCGTTCGGCGAGATGGTCTCGCTCCTCTGGTCCGCGGGAGACCGCGACGCGGCGATCCGCCTGGAGGAGATCTGGAACGAGTGGATCGGCTTCCACCCGCTGTCGCTGATGTGCGGCTACGAGTTCGA
>CAZTAI010000242.1:0-2613 GCA_964611555.1 uncultured Chloroflexota bacterium
CAGGCCGATGCGGTCCTTGACCGAGCCGCCCGGGTTCAGGTGCTCGAGCTTCCCAAGGATCGTTGGCTTGAGACCCTTGCTGAGCCTCGAGAGGCGCACCAGGGGCGTGTTGCCGACGAGGCCGAGGATGTTGTCCGCGATCTTCACCGCCGCCACGCTATCCCCCGCCCTCCTCGTCGGGTGCGACGCGCAGGCGATCGCCCTCGATGGCCAGCGGCTTGAAGCCGCCCTCCAGATCCTCGCGCTGCGGCTCGATGCGCGGCATGATCTCGCCCTTCGCGAGGCGGAGAGGCGCGGACCCCGGCAGGTGCTCGAAGTACTTCATGCCGGCGCCGGTGTTGAACACGACCACGTCCTCGTGCTCGTGGATCATGCCCGCCTGGCGCAGCTGGTACGCCGCCTCGAACGCCGCGGCGCCCTCGGGGCACGCGAGCAGACCCTCCGTGACGCCGACGACCCGCATCATCTCGAGGATCCGTTCGTCGCGGACGTCGATAGCGGCGCCCATTGACTCGCGGATGATCCGGAGGACCAGGAAGTCGCCGAGTGCCTTCGGGACGCGCAGGCCCGCCGCGACGGTCTTGGGATCGGGCCACGCCTCCGACTCGTCCTTCTCATCGTGGAACGCCTTCACGATCGGCGCGCACCCCGAGGCCTGCACCGCGATGAAGCGCGGCCGCTTCTCGTTCTCGGGAAGCCACCCGATAGCGCGCAGCTCCTCGAACGCCTTCCACATGCCGATCATCCCGACGCCGCCACCGGTCGGGTAGACGATCACGTCCGGCAGATGCCAGCCCAGCTGCTCGGCCAGCTCGAAGCCCATCGTCTTCTTGCCTTCGATGCGGTAGGGCTCCTTCAGGGTGGAGGCGTCGTACCAGCCGTACTCCGCGACGGCGCGCTTCACGACGGCCCCGGCGTCGGCGATCGAGCCTTCGACGAGGTAGGTGCGCGCTCCGTACGCGGCGGTCTCGCGCTGGATCACCTCAGGTGTGTCCTCGGGCATGACCACGACCACACCGAGACCGGCGCGCGCGCCGTACGCGGCCCAGGCAGACCCCGCGTTGCCGGCCGTCGGCAGCACGAGCGTTGTCGCGCCGAGCTCGCCCGCCCGCGAGACACCCAGCGCCGCGCCGCGCGCCTTGAACGTGCCCGTGGGCAGCAGACCCTCGTCCTTGACCGTGAGGCGATGCAGCCCGAGCTTCGACCCGAGCACCGGTAGCTCGTACAGGGGCGTGTTGCCCTCGCCGAGTGACACGGCGTTCTCGGACTCATCGAGTGGCAGAAGCTCGCGGTAGCGCCACAGCGAGTGCTGCCGCCCATAGAGGACGTTGCGCGGCACGCTGGCCTTGATCCGTTCCAGGTCGTACCGCGCGAGAAGCGGCCCGCCGCAGTCAGTGCACAGGTGCGCTTCCTTCGTGTGGTCGAGGCGCGCGCCGCACCTCGCGCACTCCAGGAACGTGAGATAGGAGCTCGGTGGTGGGGTCGGGCTGAAGGGTCCGATCAAGCGAGAGGGGTCAAGCGACGCGCTCGATCTTCGCGCCCAGCGCGCGCAGGCGCCCGTCGACGTCGGCGTAGCCGCGGTCGATCTGGTCGATGTTCTGGATCACGCTCGTCCCCTTCGCGCAGAGAGCGGCTCCGACAAGGGCAAGGCCCGCGCGGATGTCGGGGCTGCGGATGTCGCCGCCGTATAGCTGGGAGGGACCCACGATCACGACGCGATGTGGATCGCACAGGATGAGGCTGGCACCCATGGACTCGAGCGTGCTCGTCCAGAACATCCGACCCTCATACATCCACTCGTGGATCAGGACCGTGCCGCGGCACTGCGTCGCCATCGCCGTGGCCATGCTCGTGAGATCGCTCGGGAAACCGGGCCACAGCCCGGACTGCACCTTCGGGATCCTCGCGCCGATGTCCTCTTCGATGACGTACTCGTCCTTCGCGCTGACCAGGAGATCGTCACCGTTGACGCGGCTGTCCACGCCGAGCCGCCTGAACATCGCACGGGTCATCTGGAGGTGTGCGGGCGCGCACTGATGGATCGTCACCTCACCGTGCGTCATCGCCGCGAGGGCCATGAAGGAGCCCACCTCGATGTGGTCGCTCCAGACCTCATGGTCGATGCCGCGAAGGCTGGCCACGCCCTTCACCTCGATGGTGTTCGTGCCGATGCCGTGGATGTTCGCGCCCATCTTGAGCAGGACCAGCGCGAGCTCCTGGACGTGCGGCTCGCTGGCCGCGTTCCGGATGACCGTGCGACCCGGCGTGCGTACGGCGCAGAGCAGGGCGTTCTCGGTCGCCGTGACGGACGCCTCGTCGAGATGGATCTCGGCACCCGCGAGGTTGGGCGCTTCAAGGCGGTACCCGCCGGACGACGCTTCGAGCCGAGCCCCGAGCGCGCGGAGCGCGAGCCAGTGCGTGTCCGTGCGACGCCGGCCGATCACGTCCCCGCCGGGCTGGCCGATGCTGACCTTCTTCGATCGCGCGAGCATCGGCCCCGCGAAGAGCAGCGACGTGCGGATCTCACGCGAGAGCTTCGGGTCGAGGTCGGTCCTGTTCACGTTCGCGGTGCGGATCACGGCAGTGCTCGCGTCCGGCTGCTCGACATCCGCT
>CAZTAI010000243.1:0-2611 GCA_964611555.1 uncultured Chloroflexota bacterium
GAACGGCGGCCGCCACATCGGGACCGACCTCACGGTCACCGTCATGCGCGTCCTGCAGACCGTGGGCGGTCGCATGATCTTCGCGCAGCCGAAGGGCGCCGAGGCGGAAGCCCCGCGGCGCGTGCGTGGCACCCACTAGCGACGGCCGGGCCGCCGCGGCGATCCTCGCGGCGGGCGGCTCGACGCGCCTGGGCGAGGACAAGGTGACCGCCGAGCTCGGCCCGCTCCCGGTCGTGTGCTGGTCCATCGCCGCGGCGCGCGCGTCAGGCCTATTCGACGAGATCGTGGTGGTCGTAGCGCCGGCGCGGCTCGAGGCGACGAAGGCGGTGATCGGCGCGCGTTACCCGGGCGTACGCGTGGTCCCCGGCGGCGCCGAGCGCACCGCTTCCTCGTGGGCGGCGCTCGATGCGACCCAGGCGCCGGTGCTGGTCATCCACGACGCGGCCCGGCCGTTCGCGCCAGCTGCCCTGTTCGAGCGCTGCGTGCGCGCGGCCGCCGAATCGGGCTCGGGCGTTGCCGGGATCCCGCTGGCCGACACCGTCAGGCGCGCGGACGAAGCAGGACGTTCCCTGGAGGAGCTGGAGCGCGAGGGCCTCTGGCAGATCCAGACACCGCAGGCGTTCCGGCGGGAGCTACTCGAGCGCGCCCGCGCGGCAGCGGGGGAGCGCTCTTTCACCGACGACGCCGCGGCCGTGGTCGCGTGCGGCGAGCGCGTGCGCATGGTGCACGGCGACCGGCGGAACTTGAAGATCACGACATTCGAAGACCTCGCCTACGCCCGCGAGCTCGTGGACAAGGGCCTCGCGGCGGTCGCCGCGACCACCGCGTCAGTGCCCAGGGGAGACGGGATTGGCTAGGGTCGGGATCGGTTACGATATCCATCGGCTCGCGCCGGATCGCCGCCTCGTACTGGGCGGTGTCGCGATCGAGCACCCGACGGGCCTCGTCGGCCACTCTGACGGTGACGTCCTTCTACACGCGATCATGGACGCGCTGCTCGGGGCCGCCGGGCTCGGCGATCTCGGGAAGCACTTTCCCAGCGACGATCCGGAATACGAAGGAGCGAGCAGCCTCGTGCTGCTGCGCCGCGTGACGAAGCTCCTCGGGAACGCGGGCCTGACCGTCGGGTCGGTGGACGCGACGGTGATCGCGGAGGCGCCGCGACTCGCAGCGCACACCGGTGCGATGAGCGGGAGCGTCGCCGAGGCGATCGGCATCGACGCCCGGCGCGTGAGCGTCAAGGCCACGACGAACGACGGCCTCGGCGAACTGGGCGCGGGGCAGGCCATCGCGGCCCTCGCGACGGCGCTCCTCGAAGAGCGCACCTAGCGGACCGGAGGCGGCGCGCACCGCGACCGCCGAACGCGACAAGGAGTACCGCCATCACCGCGACCCGCACCCAGACCGCGCTGCGCGTCTACGACAGCGCTCGCCGATCGGTCGTGCCGTTCGAGCCGCTCGAGGCGGGTCGCGTCGGCATCTACGACTGCGGCCCGACGGTCTGGGACTACCAGCACATCGGGAACCTCTACTGCTACATCGTCGCCGACGTCCGGCGGCGGGCCCTCGAGTACTCCGGGTACGAGGTCAAGCAGGTCATGAACATCACCGATGTCGGCGCGATCCTGGGCGATGTCGACGAGGGTGACGACCGCATGGCCGTTGCGGCGCGGCGCGAGGGCACGGATCCCCTCAAGCTCGCCGAGAAGTACACGAAGGTCTTCATGGAGGACCGCGCGAAGCTCAACATCCTCGAACCGCACGTCATCTCGAAGGCGACCGACCACATCCCCCAGATGATCGACCTGATCAAGAAGCTGATCGACAAGGGGCATGCGTATCCCGCGCCGGACGGCGTGTACTTCGACATCACGACGTTCCCCGGATATGGCACGCGCCTCAACGCCGAGCTGCCGGAGGATCGCCTCGCGGGTGCGCGCGTCGAGGTGAACCCGAACAAGCGTCACCCGGGTGACTTCGCGCTGTGGCGCGGCGCCAAGCCCGACGACCTCCAGGTCTGGGAGTCGCCGTGGGGTCCGGGCAAGCCCGGCTGGCACATCGAGTGCTCCGCCATGTCAATGCACTACCTGGGCGACACGTTCGACATCCACTCGGGTGGCGAGGACCACCTCTTCCCGCACCACGAGTGCGAGATCGCCCAGTCCGAGGCCGCGACGGGCAAGCCGTTCGTTCGCTACTGGATGCACGTGCGCTTCCTCATGGTGGAAGGACGAGGCATGCACAAGTCGATCGGCAACACGTACCTGGTGTCCGACCTCGAGAAGCGGGGCCACGCGGCGCTGGCGTTCCGCCTGCTCGCGCTCGGCACCGGCTACCGCAAGCCTCTCGACTTCACGTGGCCGTCGCTCGACGAGGCGGACCGCCGTCTCGACCGCTGGCACAGCGCGATCGCCGGCGCGACCCTCGCCACGGCTCCGGCCGCCATCGATCCGGCGGACCCCATCCGCGCGGCGTTCGTGGACGCGATCACCGACGACCTGAACACGCCGCGCGCACTCGCAGCCGCCGAGGACGCTCTCTCGCTGCTTGGCTCGGGCGAGCGAGGCGATCAGGCGCGGGGGCTGGCGCTCCTCTTCGACATGGACCGCGT
>CAZTAI010000244.1:0-2600 GCA_964611555.1 uncultured Chloroflexota bacterium
GAGGCCGCGGCGCTCCGGTACGAGCTTCGCGCGCTCGCCCAGCGCGCGGGCGACGTGCGTGTGGGCCAGCGACTCGGTGAGCCGTTCCGCGTGGAGGAGGATCCCGCCGAGCTGGTCCTCGGAGAGCGCGGCACCGCGCAGGACGCCGATGCCGTTACGCCTCACCAGGCGTCCGAGGAGCCGGCGGACCGATCCGACGACGTGCGACCGCGCGGCGGCGAAGTCCGAGCCGAGCCGGCCGTCGAACGAGGCCTGCGCCAGCATCCGGCTGGGGCCGCGGCCCACGAGCGACGCCGGGCGCCGGAGCACCACCTTCATCAGGTCCTTGACCGCCATGAGCGACTGGATCTGCGAGGTGCCCTCGTAGATCGGGAGGATGAGGCTGTCGCGCATGTAGCGGCCGACCTCGTACTCGTCCACGACGCCCACCCCGCCGTGGATCTGCAGCGCCAGGCGGCAGACGCGCACCGCGCCCTCGGTGCAGTACCACTTCACGAGCGGGGTCAGCTCGCGGACGTCACGCGCCGCCTGCTCGTCTTTCCCGAAAAGCACGAGGTCCTGAAGGACCGTGGCCTCGTACGCGAGGGCTCGCGACCCGGTCACGATCGTCTCCATCTCGAGGAGCATGTCCGCGACCATCGGGTGCTCGCGGATCGGCTTCCCCATCTGCACCCGCTCCGAGGCGTAGGCCATCGCCCGTTCCCATGCCGCCTGCGCGACGCCGATGCCCTGGATCCCGACGCCGAGGCGCGATTCGTTCATGAACGTGAGGATCTGGCGCCAGCCGTCGCCCGGCTGGCCGAGGATCGTGGCTCGCGTGCCGTCGAACACGAGCGCACAGGTCGGCGAGCCGCGGATCGTGAACTTGTGCTCGGCCCGCTCGACGACGTAGTTCCCGCCCTCGCGCTCGGCGATGAACATGCCGAGGCCGTCGAGGCCGGACGCTCCCTCGACGCAGCGCGCGAGGACGACGACCATCTCGCCTTGCCCGGCCGAGATGAACTGCTTGCGGCCGCGCAGGGTCCACGAGCCGTCGGCCTGCCGCGTCGCGGTCGTCATGATGCGGCCGACGTCCGAGCCCGCCTGCGGCTCGGTCATCGCGACCGCGCCCATGATCTCGCCGCGCGCGAGCCGCGGGACGTACTTCCGCTGCTGCTCCTCGCTCCCGAACCGCACGATGAGGGCGGCCGGTGCATTCCAGCCGATGCCGTGCTGGACCTGCATGGCGAGGTCCGCGCGCGCCAGCATCTCGGCCAGGATCATGTTCACGGTGAACGGCAGGCCGCCTCCGCCGAGCTCGGCCGGAGCGGCGGGCGAGGCGAGGCCGAGCGCCGCGAGACCGCGGAGGCCCTCGGTCATCGGTCCGCTCATGCGGATCGATCCGTTGTCTCGGATCACTCCGAGCTCGTCGATCTTCGAGGCGCGCGGAGCGATCTCGCTGCCGATGTAGCGGCCGGCGGTGTCCATGATCTCGCGCCAGGTCGAGACGACATCCGCGGCATCCGACCCCTCCCCCTCCACGGCGCGAACGACGCGCGACCAGGGGATGACGCGGTCGAAGACCTCGACCAGGTCGGAGTTGCCGCTGAAGAAGTTCGCGCTCACTTGAGGCCACGCTCCCTGGCGTAGGCGAAGGGACCGCCGAGGTACGCGGGGAACCCGAGGCCCAGGACCGCACCGATGTCGCCTTCTTCGGGCGACCGCAGGATCCCCTCGTCCAGGCAACGCAGGCACTCGCGCACGAACGTGTGCGTCAGGCGCTGCGCGACGTCCTCGTGCGACGGCGACGGGGCGACCCGCAGGATCTCGTACACGCGAGGCTCTGGGATCCGCCGCTTGCCTTCGTAACGGTAGAACCCGCCGCCGCGGCCCTTGCCCTTCTTCCCCTCGGCCACGAGAGCCGCGACGACACGCGGCCCCTCCTCGCCGTGGAAGCGCGAGACCGTCTCGGCCACGTGGACGGCTACCTCGAGTCCCACTTCATCGACGAGCTGCAGCGGACCGACCGGCCAGCCGAACGCGGTCATGGCCTGGTCGATCTCGTCGATGGCCGTGCCCCCCTCGAGCATCCGGAAGGCCTCGCCGAGCATCGTCCCGAGGACCCGCGTCGTGTAGAAGCCCGGGCCGTCCCCCACGACGATCGGCGTCTTCCCCATCCGGAGCGCGAGGTCCACGGCGGTGGCGACGGCGTCGGGGTCGGCGTGCTGCGGGCGCACGATCTCGATGAGCTGCATCCGGTGGACGGGCGAGAAGAAGTGCATGCCCACGATGCGCTCGGGCACCCGCGCGTCTCGCGCGATGTCCGAGATCGGCAGTGCCGAGGTGTTGGAGGCGATGACAGCGTCGTCGCGGACAACGTGCTCGAGCTCGGCGATGACGCGCCGCTTGATCTCGATGTCCTCGAACACCGCCTCGATGACGATGTCGGCCGTACCGAAGCCGGCTAGGTCGGGACCGCCGGTGACACGGCCGGCGATGCGCTCCGCCTCGCGCCGCTCGAACACGCCCTTCTTCGCCGCGTCCGTGGTGAGCTGGCGGATCGTCGCCAGCCCGCGCGCGACGGCAGCGGCGTCACGGTCGCGTGCCCGTACGCGCAGGCC
>CAZTAI010000245.1:0-2600 GCA_964611555.1 uncultured Chloroflexota bacterium
GACATCGTGAACGCCCTCGCCAAGCTCAAGAGCTACCTCGACTACGGCACGTTCCAGCCGATTCAGATTGCCGCCATCGTCGCCATGAACGAGGCGCCGGACTATCCGAAGGTCGTCAACGAGATCTACCAGGGCCGGCGTGACGCCCTCTGTGACGGCTTGACGCGCGCGGGATGGCCGATCGAACGTCCCAAGGGAACGATGTTCGTGTGGGCGCCGATCCCCGAGCCGTACCTGGACATGGGGGCGCTCGAGTTCTGCAAGCTGCTGGTTCGTGAAGCCAAGGTCGCGACCTCGCCGGGCATGGGCTTTGGCCCCGGCGGTGAGGGCTTCGCGCGCTTCGCCCTGATCGAGAACGAGCAGCGGATCGGCCACGCCGTCCGCAACATCAAGCGTGCCCTGACGAAGCTCTAGCGGGCTCCCAAGAGGCCGCTGAGGCAGAAGTCGACGGCGGCGTCGGAGACCTGATCGACCGGCTCGTCCTTGTCGAAGATGAAGGCGCGGGCGAGGTTGTTGGTGACACCGAGGATCGCCTGCGTGAGCACGTCCGGATCGGCGTCGCGGATGCGGCCGGCGATGATGCCCTCCTTCACGTGGCGCGAGACGTCGGAGATCGTCACCTGCTGGCCGTGCCTCAGCGCATCGGTGAAGCGGGACTCGGTGGCGGCGGACGCGAACAGGGTGACGAGGTGGCGGTGCTCCGACAGCCAGGTCATGGTCGCCCGGATGCCGAGCTCGATGCGTCGAACGGGATCGGCTTCGTCGCCAATGGCCGCCTGCTGGCGGCGCCGCAGCTCGGTCTGCGACTCGCGCAGGATCTCGAGCATCAGCTCTTCCTTGCTCGAGAAGTACCAGTAGAAGACGCCCTTGCCGACGCCCATGCCCTCGACGATCTCGGCGACGGAGGTCGGGTGGTAGCCGTTCTCGGCGAACCGCCGCGCCGCGTAATCCATGAGTTGGCGGCGGCGGTCGGCGCCACGCGGGGTCAGGCGGCGCGCCGGCATCGTGGGGCGACCGTAGGCATTTCTTGACCGAATGGTCAAGACCGTGCGATTACGGTGTACGGCCATGGCGTACTGGGTGTTGAAGGTGGTCCTCACCCCGATCCTGCGCTTCTTCTTCCGTGTCCGGGTGGAAGGCGTGGAGCACCTGCCCAAATCCGGTGCCGCCATCCTGGCCAGCAACCACGTGTCGTTCTGCGACTCGATCTTCCTCCCGCTCGTGTTGCGGCGGCGAGTGACCTTCGTGGCCAAGGCCGAGTACTTCGACGACCCCAAGACGGCCTGGTTCTTCCGTGCCGTCGGCCAGATCCCCATCAAGCGCGAGGGCGGCTCGGCGTCGGCGGGAGCGTTGGATGCCGCCCGCGAAGTCCTGGAGGGAGGCGGCCTCTTCGGGATCTATCCCGAGGGCACCCGGTCACCGGACGGCCGCCTGTACAAGGGCCACACCGGCGTCGCTCGGCTGGCGCGCCAGACCGGGGCGCCGATCCACGCCGTGGCCATGGTCGGCACGGCCGACGCCCAGCCCATCGGCCAGGTGCTGCCTCGGCCGTTCATGCCGATCACGATCCGCATCTCGCCGCCCCTCGACTTCGGGCGCTACGCCGACCGTCCCGACGACCCGATCGTCCTGCGGGAGATGACCGACCAGGTGATGTTCGAGCTGCGCGAGCTGTCCGCCCAGGAGTACGTGAACACCTACGCCAAGCGCAAGGACGTGGTGGGGGGAGCCGAGCCCGCCAAGCTGCACGCGGTCGTCGACGTCACCGAGCCGGCTCCGGGCTCGGAGCGAGCGATGGCGGCCAGCGCCTGAGGTTCACGTCAGCGGCGCAGTCGAGAAACGCGCCGTTCACCGCCGCTCCGTAGTGTTCGCGCCATGAAGCGCTACGCGGTGCGCATCTGGCTGCCGGACCGTCCCGGCGCGCTGGGCGCGGTAGCGAGCCGGATCGGGGCCGTGCGCGGCGACCTGGTCGGCATCGACATCCTCGAGCGCGGCGGCGGCCGTGTGATCGATGAGCTTGCGGTGGAGCTTCCCGAGGCCGACCTGCTGCCGTTGCTGCTGGCCGAGATCGCGCAGGTGGATGCCGTCGACGTCGAGGACGTGCGCGAGGTCCTCGAATGGAGCCGCGACCCGCGCCTGGACGCGCTGGAGTCGGCCGCGGTGCTTGTGGCGCAGACGTGCCGTGCCGAGCTGCTCGAGTCGTTGGTGACGCACGCGGCCAGGGACTTCGACGCCGCGTGGGCGGCGGTCGTGCGGCCGAGCGAGGAAGAGCACCTCGCGGCCGTCGGGAACCCGCCGGCGGCGCGATGGCTGGCTGCCTTTGTGGCCGGCTCCGACGCGTCCGACGTCATGGCCGCGGGCGACGTGGGCCCCGATGACGTGGCCTGGGCACTGCTGCCATCGGCCGACGCCGCGCTGATGCTCGGCCGCCACGGAGGACCGTTCCGCGCGCGGGAGCGCCGCCAGCTCGCAGCCCTGACGCGCATCGCCGACTCCCGCTGGAGCCAGCTCCGGGAGTAGAACCGCGGCATGTGCAGAAACATCACGACCCTCCGGGGACTCGAGCCGCCCGCAACCGAACAAGAGGTCCAGGCGGCGGC
>CAZTAI010000246.1:0-2591 GCA_964611555.1 uncultured Chloroflexota bacterium
CGCTCGATCGCCTCGAGGCCGCGGGCCGTCTCACCCGCAGCAAGGGAGACCTGCTCCGACTTGGCCCCCCGCCGAAGCCCAAGAAGGGCCTGCCCCTGCCTAGCCAGATCCTCGAGCGGATGCGTGCGGATGAGCGATGACTACGTCTACTTGGACTCCTCGGCACTTGTGAAGCTCGTCCTGCAGGAGCCGGAGACGCCGGCCCTATGGCGTCACCTTCGACGGTGGCCGCGCAGGGCATCCTGCAGCCTCGCGCGCGTCGAAGTCATCCGGGCGGCCAAGCCACTTGGGGCGACCGTAGTCAGCCGTTCGAAGCGTCTACTCGAACACCTGGAGCTCATCCACCTCGACGACTCCCTACTGGATGACGCCGCGCAGCTCGCCGGGCCCGACCTCCGGTCACTCGACGCGATCCATCTCGCGGCCGCACGCTCCCTCGGAGACGGGTTGGATGCCCTGGTGACCTACGACGTCCGCATGGCGGCTGCGGCAAAGGCGCTGGGTCTGCGAGTCGCCGCGCCAAAGTAGGCGCAAGCTGTGGCCGTATCCTTTACTCATGGCTACACAAGTAAGGAAGCGGCGCACCGGCACTACCCGGATCAGCAGGAAGAACCAGGTGACCATCCCGGTAGACGCGCTCCGGCGGGCGGGGCTCGGCCCCGGCGATGAGCTTCGGGTCGAGAGCGCCTCCCCGGGCCGCGTGGTGCTCTCCCGTGAGGTCCACCCGCTGCTCAAATACGCGGGAGCGCTGACCGGGGCGTTCGAGCCTGGTGCCCTCCAGAAGCTACGCAACGAGTGGCGATAGCGGTCTTCGACGCCAGCGTCGTGATCGCGCTCCTGGATGAGAAGGATGCGCATCACCGCGCCGCGCTCTCAGCGGTCGGAGAGCACCGGGACCACCAGGGCATCCTCCCCGCAAGTGCGTATTCGGAGTGCCTCGTCCTCGCGCTCCGCAAGTCCGAGAAGACGGCCGCTGTGATCGAGCGTGCGATCGCCGACCACGCGCTGGACATCGTCGCGATCGACAGGGCGATCGGTCGGCGTGCGGCGGAGCTCCGGGCCCGGCACACGGATCTGCGCCTTCCGGACGCCCTCGTCCTCGCCGCCGGGGACGTCCTCCAGGCGGATGCGATCCTCACGGCGGATCGGACCTGGACGAAATACAGCAGGCGGGCGAAGGTCATCTGATGCGGATCGCCGACGCGTACCGGAGCGGCAAGCCGGTCTTCTCGTTCGAGTTCTTCCCGCCGCAGAGCGAGGAGGCCGTGCTCCGGCTGCGCAGCACGCTCACCACGCTCGCGCGCCTTCGGCCCGACTTCGTCTCTGTCACCTACGGCGCCGGTGGGAGCACCCGCGACCTGACCGTCGACACCGTGACGCGCATCAAGCGCGACACGGGCATCGAGCCCATGGCGCACCTCACGTGCGTCGGCCACACCGCCGATGAGATAGCCGCGATCCTCGACCGCCTCCAGGCGGCGGGGATCGAGAACGTGATCGCGCTACGCGGAGATCCGCCCCGGGGCCAGAAGACGTTCACCAAGACCGAGGGCGGGTTCGCGCACGGGAGCGAGCTCGCGGCGTTCATCAAGGCTCGCTGGGGGTTCTGCCTCGCCGGGGCCTGCTACCCGGAGAAGCATCCCGAGTCGGGAAGCCTGGATGACGACGTGCGCTTCGCGAAGGTGAAACAGGATGTTGGCGTCGAGGTCCTCATCTCGAACCTCTTCTTCGATCCCGCCGACCACTTCGGCTTCGTCGAGCGCGCCCGCGCGGCGGGGGTCACGATCCCGATCGTGCCGGGCGTCATGCCGGTCACGAACGCGGGGCAGCTCCGGCCGACCGGGATGTTCGCGCGGACCGGCGCCAAGATCCCGGACCGCTTGCGCCGCCGGCTCGATGCCGCGGCCGGGGATGAGCGAGCGCTCACCGCCGTCGGGATCGAGTGGGCCACCACCCAGTGCCGCGCCCTGCTCGAGGGCGGCGCCCCCGGCATCCACTTCTACACGCTCAACCGGTCGCGCTCGGCGGTCCAGGTCTACGAGAGCCTCCGCGCCGTGCTCCCGGCGACCGTCGGGGCCCGCTGAGCCTTAGCTACTTCGCGCGCCGCTCCTCGAGCTCGGTGAGCGTGCGCGGCCAGTCCTCTTTCAGCAGCCTCGAGAGAGCGCGGTCCGCGAGAAGCTTCCCGCCGGTCTGGCACGTCGCGCAGTAGTTCGCCTCGTTCCCCGCGTAGCGGATCCGCTGGACCGGCGAGCCGCAGACGGGGCAGGGCTTCCGGTACCGCCCGTGGACGGCCATCTCCGCGCGGAACGCGGTGACCTTCTCGGGGAACGCCTCTTCCGCCTCGGCCACGAGCCGGTCGCGCCACTCGACGAGGACGTCGCGCGTCGCGATCCACAGGCGCTCGACCTCACTGTCCTCGAGCGTCCGCGAGAGCTTCATCGGAGAGAGGCGCGCGCGGTGGAGGATCTCGTCGGAGTACGCGTTCCCGATGCCGCTGAAGAGCGTGGGGTCCGTGAGCGCGCGCTTGAGCGTGTGGCTCTCGCGCGTGAGCGCTTCCGGCGAGAGCAGGTGGCGGGGGATCTCCTCGTAGA
>CAZTAI010000247.1:0-2589 GCA_964611555.1 uncultured Chloroflexota bacterium
TCGGTTTTCAGCAGCATACGGCGGGGAGCCGTCCCGCTGCCGGGTTCGTGAACCGCGGCCGTTTCGCTCGGCGTCAGTAGAGGCCAAGATGCTCCAAGGCTGTAGTTGCGCTGAGCGCAAGCGCAGGCTTTCAAATTAGCGTCTTCCACCGCAACGTTTGGTTCAATTCAGGTGTCTTACTGGATAGCGTGCGAACGTCGGAGATTTCGTGACCGAGTCCCGCATCGTCCCGTGGGTACTGGGAGTCGACGAATTTGACGCGCGTTTCGCGCTGATGAGGGAACGGCTCGTGCGGATCTGCGCGGGATTCGTGGGGGCGACCATAGCGGAGGACGTAGTCCATGACGCGTTCATTCGCGGGCGGGCGCGGCGGCACCAGCTTCGCGACGAGGATCGGTTCGAGGCCTGGATCACCAGGATCGCGATCCGCATCTGCCTCGATCGGAAGGCGTCGGGCAGGCGCCTGCTCGACGTTCTCCTCGGGATTCGTAGGCCCGCGCGAGATCTCGGCCGCGATGCCGGACTGCGTGAGCTCGTCGAGGAGCTCCCTCCGCGCGAGCGGACCGTGGTGGTCCTCCACTACGGCCACGGCTATCGGCTCGAGGAGATCGCCGCGATGAGCGGCCTGTCCGCGGTGAATGTGCGGACGATCCTCTTCCGTGCTCGCCGGCGGCTGCGCGAGCAGGTGGAGCGGGCGAACCGATGAGCCGATTCGACGACGATCTTCGGCGTGCCACGGCGCCTCTTGCGCGGGAGCAGCTCCCCGAAGGAATGATGGACGAGTCGCCCAGCGCGGCCGCACGTCATCGCAGGCTGGCGATGCTCGCTGCCTCGGCTGCGGGCCTGGCGCTCATCGTGGTTGTCGCGTGGGGAGCGGGACGTCTCTCACTCCCGTTCGCCTCAGACGGCTCGCAGAGCGGTGAACCCAGTCCGTCGTCTGTCGCTGCGGCGTGCCGTGACATCGCCGCAATTGGGGCTCGTTCTACCGAGTACCGCGTGTTCTTCCCATGTGCGAATGGCAGCGGGCTCGCCAGCGCCCCGCGGGTGATGGGAATTGCGCCCCCGGAGGAGGATGTCCTTGCGGCGGCAATCCGCGATGTACTCAACGGCCCGGTGGAGCAGGAAGCCGCGGCAGGAATGGCCTCGCTGGCACCAGCGGGGAGCGGCGACCTTCTCACCAGCGTTGACCTGCAGGCGGATGGACTCGCCGTGCTCGCCTTTGATGCCAGCCTGCGGGACCTCAGCCTGGATCCGCGGTTCCTGGAGGCGATCGAGGCGACGGGTCTTCAGTTCCAGATGGTCACGGCCCTTGAGCTCCAACTCGGCGGTAGCTGCGCTGAGTTCTTCGCGATGTTCGGCGCAGTCTGCGACCAACTGGCCAAGCCGGTGCAGATCGCCGGCGACTGTCCAGTCGTCCCGCCGGCGTTCCTGCCGAGCGGTGCCGGAATCACCAAGGCTCGGCCATTCCCAGGCCAGTCGAGAACCGTCAGCTGGGGCGCCGGTGACGACACCGTCACCCAGGACATCGGTGAACGCGGCGGCTCTGCCTCGTTCGAAGATGGGCAGGAGGTAACGATTCGAGGATACCCCGGTAGGGCCAGATCCGACTCGCCGGAGTTCACCTGGGTGGAGGACGGGTGTCCGTACCACGTGACGCTGCCCGGCGCGGGCCAGTACGTGGCCATTGACTACTCGACCGTGTACGGACCAGTCGTCGCCCAGGCCAGCCCCACGCCCCTTCCATCGGCGCCATTTGGGATGGCCAGCGTCGAGCTGGACGGTATCCGGCTGACTTTGGTGCTCGACAGAGAGGCGACGACGTTTGGCGAGCGTGTCTGGGCCGAGACGACGGTGGAGAACATCGGCTCAGACGTCGTCATCTGGGGCCATTCCAGCACGTGTGATTGGGGTGCGGGCGTGCAGGCGTCCGTGGCGGTCGGGCCGCCACCGATCGGGCGCACTGACTGGCCGGGTGACCAGGGTGTTCTGAAGAACGTCAGCGTCCCGGACGCTCAATCGATGGGCCTCGGCTTCATGCCGGAAGAATTCGTCGACCTCGACGGAAACTGGGGATGTACCTCCGACCTTGTCACAGACGAGCTGGCCCCAGGGGCGAGACTGTCCGACCGGTTCGCGTCGGATACTGTCGGCCTGGGCGGCATGCCACCGCCGGGTGGTCGATACCTCGCTGAGGCGACGTTTGGGTACATGGGACGCGGAAGTGTTTCGCCGGAGGCCCGCCCCGACGACTACCACGTGACCGTCCGGGTCGCCCTGGACGTGGAAGGTCCGGGGATCGACTACCTGTCGCCCGGCGAAGCGATGGACCTGCTGCTGTCCGATCCCGTCTTCATTCAGATGCTCGCCGAGAACCCCCGCGAGCGATGGAACAGTGCGTACTTCCTCTGGGACGAGGAGCGGTGGGTCCTCGAGCTCAGCCTTAATACCAACCAGGCCGTTGTTGCGACTGTCGACGCCATCTCTGGGAGCGTGTCGGGAGTGGAGCTCGTGGCGCGACCTCCGAACAACTAGGCCGAGCTCGATCCGTCGACGCGCCACGGTACGCGCGGAGCTCTGGATCGTGTCCAT
>CAZTAI010000248.1:0-2566 GCA_964611555.1 uncultured Chloroflexota bacterium
TGACGATTCTGTATACAGCGCCGACGGCGATCCGCGCCTTCATGAAGTGGGGCGCGCAGTACCCCGAGTCGCATGACATGAAGAGCCTCCGGCTGCTCGGTTCAGTTGGCGAGCCCATCAACCCCGAAGCCTGGATCTGGTACCACGAGACGATCGGCGGCGGGCGCTGCCCGATCGTCGACACGTGGTGGATGACCGAGACGGGCATGATCCTGGTCACGCCGCTCCCCGGGATCACCACGACGAAGCCGGGCAGTGCAACGTTCCCCTTCCCCGGCGTCAAGGCCGATGTCGTGGATGACGCGGGCACGTCGGTGCCGCTCGGCGGCGCCGGCTACCTGACGATCGAGCGGCCCTGGCCCGCGATGCTCCGCGGCATCTACAAGGACGACAAGCGGTACCGCGAGACCTACTGGAGCCGCTTCCCGGGGCGGTACTTCGCCGGAGACGGCGCCAAACGCGACTCCGAGGGTTACCTCTGGCTCCTCGGCCGCGTGGACGATGTCATGAAGGTCTCGGGCCACCGCATCTCGACGACCGAGGTCGAGAGCGCGCTGGTCTCCCACCCCAAGGTGGCGGAGGCGGCCGTCATCGGCCGGGAGGATCCGGTCACCACGCAGGCGATCTTCGCCTTCGTGACGCTTCGAAGCGGCAACGAGGGCGCCGACGAGCTCGCGAAGGAGCTGCGCGAGCACGTGGTCAAGGCGATCGGCTCCATCGCGCGACCCAAGACGATCATGTTCACGCCGGAGCTACCGAAGACCCGTTCCGGCAAGATCATGCGGCGTCTGCTCCGCGACATCGCGAACGGGCAGACGCTCGGGGACACGACCACCCTCGCCGACTCGACCGTGGTCGAGACCATCCGCACCGCAACGGGGACCGGCACCGAGGAGTGACCGATCTCCGCAGACACAGCCGAGCGATGCTCGACGGGCCGCACCGGGCACCGGCGCGGGCGATGCTGCGGGCCATCGGCCTACAGGACGACGATCTTGCCCGCCCGCTGATCATGGTCAGCCACTCGTGGACCGACGGTCAACCGTGCAACTTCGGCCACCGCGAGCTTGCGGCGCGCGTGAAGGAGGGCATCCGCGAGGCCGGCGGAACGCCGATCGAGTGCAACACCATCTCGGTCAACGACGCCATGTCCATGGGTACAGAGGGCATGAAGGCCTCGCTCGTCTCGCGCGAGGTCATCACCGACTCCATCGAGCTATTCGGTCGCGGCTACCTCGTCGACGGCGTGGTCGCGATCAGCGGCTGCGACAAGACGATCCCCGCATCGGTGATGGCGCTCGTCCGCCTCGACCTGCCGGGGCTGATGCTCTACGGCGGCTCGATCATGCCCGGCCGCTTCAAGGGGAAGGACGTCACCATCCAGGACGTCTTCGAGGCAGTCGGCGCGCACGGCCGCGGGGCGATGAGCGACGCGGATCTCCGGGAGATCGAGGGCGCGGCCTGCCCCGGACCGGGCGCCTGCGGCGGCCAGTTCACGGCGAACACCATGGCCACGGCGTTCGAGGCGCTCGGGATCTCGCCGGCCGGGTCTAGCGGCGTGCCGGCGACGGCGCCCGAGCGCGATGAGGTGGCACGCGAATGCGGACGGCTCGTCATGAAGATGCTGCGCGACGACCTCCGGCCATCGCGCATCGTCACGCGTCAGGCGCTGCTCAACGCCATCGCCGCGGTCATGGCCACGGGCGGCTCGACCAATGCGGTCCTTCACCTGCTCGCGGTGGCTCATGAGGCAGGCGTCGCCCTCGCGCTCGAGGACTTCGACCGCGTGAGCGAACGCACGCCGCTCCTCGCGGACATGAAGCCGTGGGGCCGCTTCACCGCGCCGGATCTCGGCCGCGCCGGCGGCATCCTGCTGGTGATGAAGCGACTTCTCGATGGGGGTCTCGTCGACGGCAGCGTCATGACCGTGACCGGCAAGACGCTCGCGGAGGAAGCGGCCGCGATCACAGAGGCAACGGGCCAGGAGGTCGTAGCTCCGCTCGACCGGCCCATCGAGACGACCGGAGGCATGGTGGTGTTGCAAGGATCGCTCGCGCCCGAGGGCGCCATCCTCAAGGTCGCGGGCAAGGGCCGGCCCGCGCACCGCGGGCCCGCGCGCGTTTTCGACCGTGAAGAGGACGCGCTCGAGGCGGTGCTGGCAGGACGGATCGTCGCGGGTGACGTGGTCGTGATCCGCTACGAAGGACCGCGCGGCGGACCGGGGATGCGCGAGATGCTCGTCGTCACCAGCGCGCTCCAGGGGGCTGGACTCGGCAAGACCGTCGCGCTCGTCACCGATGGCCGTTTCTCAGGCGCGACGCACGGGATCATGGTGGCGCACGTAGCGCCGGAGGCGGCGGTCGGCGGACCGATCGCGCTGGTGCGCGACGGGGACCAGGTCTCGATCGACGCGGACGCGCGACGGCTCGAGCTCGAAGTGGCCGGAGATGAGCTACGCGCAAGGCGCGAGGCTTGGGTCGCGCCTTCCCCTCGCTACACCGGCGGCGTGTTCGCGAAGTACGCGCGGCAGGTGAGCTCGGCGTCGAAGGGCGCGGTCACCGTCTGA
>CAZTAI010000249.1:0-2546 GCA_964611555.1 uncultured Chloroflexota bacterium
GTGTCGCCGCTCCTTTGGTGCCGCGCCACGGTCTCGTCGAAGCCGAGATATGCCTCGCCCGTAAACGCTTCCAACGGTGCTGTGCCCACATCGCCGCTCCGCAAGAGCCACATCGCCATGGCCTTGCCAGGGGCACGCGAAAGAGTCGCCGGTGCGGAAGGATCCTGAGCGAGGTTGATCAAGACCTCAAGCGCACGATCGTCTTCGAGCTTGCACAGGTCTGCGGCAGCAGCAATACGATCAGTGGGCTCCGCTTGCTCGTCCATAAGCCGAGTCGCTAGGGTCGCAAAGTCGCTCAAGGCCGCGCACCCCTACCGAACAGCCGGTTGAAGTGGTCAGCGACATCCTGGGAAGTGGGAAGCGTTGCCCCACGACGCACTCCAAACTATATGTTAGTACCGTACCCCACGCCGGCTTCGTACGGCGGCAGTTTTCGCATTACGAGGTTGCAACCACGGGCCATTCAGGAGGCGCACCGCCGTTCGATGGCGTGCTCCCGTAGTCCACGGCGCCGGCCGGATCAGGTACGGCCGGCCGGCACGGCGGCGGCGACGAGGACCGCGTCCATCTGGCGCGCGAAGGTCGTGACGCTCTGGCTGAGCGGACCGTCGGGACGGCTCGCCATGAACGGCGCCCCCGAGTTCAGCGCGCTGATCGCGCTGCGGTACTCGTTGATGATCTCGAAGTCGATCTTGCGCCCGAGCGCCGACTCGGCATTCGCCACGTTGATGCCGGTGAAGGCGTTCGACCGGTTCAGCACGAGCTGGGTCTTGGCGCTCTCGTAGCGCAGCGACTCCATGGTCTTGAGGACGGAGCGCACGTTCTTCAGCGAGGAGAGGTCCGCGGTGACCACCAGGAAAATGGCATCGCACTCGTCGAACAGGTGCAGGTTGAAGTCGTCGAGCGTGCGCGCCATGTCGATCAGGGTGTAGTCGTAGGACTGGCGCATGAGCGACAGGAGGTTGCTGAGTGCGTTCGGATCGTTGCGCTGGCGCTCGGCGACGATGTCCGCCGACTCCGGATTGGGCGGGGCGAGGAGCAGGTCGACGCCGCTGGGGTGGCTGACAATGAGCTTCCGCAGCAGGTCCGTGTCGAGATCCGGCTTGGTGATGGCGTTGACGATCGACGGCGTGTCCAGCCCCAGATCCAGGAAGACGCGCATGTCGCCGAACTGCAGATTGGCGTCCACCAGCGCGACCGAACGCTTCAGCCGCTGCCCGAGTGCGATGCCGGTGTTGATGACCACGGTGGTCGTTCCCACGCCGCCCTTGGCGCCGTAGAAGCAGCAGATCTTCCCCATCGGCCCATCGCCGATGGCGGCCCGCGTAACCGGGGTGCCGCCGGAGCGGGAGAGGAGCGCCTTGATGCGCGCGATCAGCTCCAGGGGGTGGAACGGCTTGACGATGTCGTCGTCGGCGCCGGCCCGCAGTCCGCGTACGCGCTGCTCCACGTCTGCTTCGGCGGTCAGCATGATGATCGGGACGCGCTGGCCGGTCTGCTCCCCGGCGCGCACGAGGGCGGTCGCGGCATAGCCGTCGAGCTTGGGCATCGCCACGTCCATGAGGATCAGGTCAGGGGTGAGGGCAGCCGCCTTCTCCACGCCCTCCTCGCCATCGGAGGCGACGTGGACCTCGTACCCCTCCTGCTTCAGGGTCGCGAGCAGGATGCGCTGGACGTTCGGGTCGTCATCCACGACGAGAACCTTCGGGGCAGCCATGCAACGAACCTTTAGGGCGTGGTGGAGTCGGGCGAGTATAGACGCGGCTTCAGGCCGCCCGGGCTCCTGCGGGCGCTCGAACGAGCGCACATCGGTTGTGCAGTCAGCCCAGGTGCCGCTCGAGGAATGCGAGTACCCGCTCCCGGTACGCGGCCGGCTCCGCGGTGTACGCATCGCCGTGTGCGGCTCCGTCCACGACCCACAGCTCCTTCGGCTCACCCGCGGCCTCGAACAGCGCCAGTCCCTGCTTCCAGCTGATGAGCCGATCCTCACGCGTCGCAATGACGAGGAGCGCGCGGGGCGCCAGCCGGCGCACGGCACGGATCGGGTCTCCGAGCCAGGATCGGGTCCGCAGCGCCACGCCCGCCACGATGAATCTGGCGCCGATGTCGGCGAGGGGATAGCCCACCTGGCGCATGCGGTTCGCGACCGGGTGGTGCAGCTCCGCGAAGGGCGCATCGGCGACAACGGCCGCGACCGGGAGGTCCGGGGCCGCCACGATGGCGGTTGAGGCACCCATGCTCAATCCGTACAGCGCGATAGGCCCGAGCCCTCGGCCCTCCAGGAATCGGACCGCGGCGGCGACGTCGCGCCGCTCGTGCGAGCCGAGTGTCACCGAGCGCGAGTCGGACTCGCCGTGACCGCGAAAGTCGAACTGCAGGACGTGATGCCGCTCGTGAAGCCACGGCACGACTGCGGGCAGGCTCGCCAGGCGGTGGCCGGTGAAACCGTGGAGGACGATGACCGCGGTGCGCGTATCGCGCTCGGACGGGATGAGCCAGCCCGAGAGCGTGACGCCGTCATCGGTCGTGAAGCGGACCACCTCGTA
>CAZTAI010000250.1:0-2543 GCA_964611555.1 uncultured Chloroflexota bacterium
GGACAGCGCGAGCAGGCGGCGCGGGTCCGTCTGATCGGCACGACGGCCGAGCAGTGGCATCGACCCCGCGGCCGCGAGCGCCCCCACCGCGAAGGCGAGGCCGACCGCCAGTTCGAGCGTCAGCCAGGATGGCCGCGCGAGGTCCTGGATGTAGATCGCCATCACCCCGGCGCTTCCGGCGTTCAGCAGATGGACCGCGGCGCCGACGATGAGCACACCTCGTAGCCCCGGCCAGCCGAAGGGGACCAGGACATCGCGCGCGCCAAGGCGCGGCTCGGCCTCGGATCGAACGCGCCTTCCCTCCTGCACGTAGAGCGCGGCGCCGATGGCGCATACCCCAAGGATCCCGGCGCCGACCAGGAACGAGTAACGGAGTCCGATCGCCGCGACGACGATGCCGCCGAGGAGCGGGCCGATGAGGTTGCCGACCTGCGCGGCGGCGTTCATCAGGCCGAGCGCGGCACCGGTGTTCTCGCGCGGCACGACCCCTGCGAGCAGCATCGCGCCGGCCGACTGCGACCCGGTGAACGCACCGTTGGCGAGCCGCACCGCGACGAGCTGCGGGACGCTCGCGACGAACGCCTGCATGCCGAGCACGACGGCGCCGGCGCCGAGCGACCGCACGTACATCGCCTTACGGCCGAAGCGGTCGGCGAGCAGTCCCCAGACCGGCGACGCGAGGCCCATCGCGAGGCCGCTTCCGCCGATAGCAATGCCGGTCCAGAGAGTGAGTTCGGCGCGATCGGTCACGCCGAGCTCCTGGATGAAGAGCGGCAGGAACGGATACGAGAAGTTGAAGCCGACGAGCGTCGCGACCTGCGTGATCGCGACGATCCGCACGGTCCTCTGCCACGAAAGGGGCCGCGCCGTTTCCGGCGCGGCCCCTACATCTTCCGAGTCGCGGATCGCCTAGCCCGCGTCCTTCACCGCGGCGGCGGGGTCGGCCGGACCCTCTTCGTCGACGATGTCCGTGGTCTCCTCGTCCTCGTCTTCGTCCTCCAGGTCCTCGAGCGAGAGCTCCTCGTCGGCCGGGAGGGCCGGCAGCTCCTCCTCGTCGGCCCCGAAGACGGACGCCAGGGGCCGCGGCTTCGGCATCCAGTCGAGCTGCTCGCGACGTGCGGGCATGCCCGTACCGGCGGGGATGAGCTTGCCGATGATCACGTTCTCCTTGAGGCCGATGAGCCGGTCCTTCTGGCCCATGACGGCGGCCTCGGTGAGGACGCGCGTCGTCTCCTGGAAGGAGGCGGCCGCGAGGAACGAGCTCGTCGAGAGCGAAGCCTTGGTGACGCCGAGCAGCACCGTCTGCGCGGTGGCGGGCTCGCCGCCAGCCGCGATCGTCCGCGCGTTGATGTCCTCGAACTCGTAGCGGTCGAAGAGCTCCATCGGCAGGAGCTCGGTGTCGCCGGGCTCCTCGACGCGGACCTTCCGCAGCATCTGGCGGCTGATGATCTCGATGTGCTTGTCGTTGATGGTCACACCCTGGCTGCGGTACACGCGCTGCACCTCGCCGATGAGGTAGCGGTAGACGGCCTCGCGGCCTGAGATGCGCAGGATGTCCTGCGGGTTGGCGTGGCCTTCCGTGAGGAAGTCGCCGGCCGAGACCTGCTTGCCGTTGTCGACGCGGATCCGGGCGGTGTGCGGGACCTCGTAGGTCCGCTCCTCGACGTCGTGCATGGCGATGGTCACCTTGCCGTCCAGGATGTGGACGGTCCCGGCGACGGGCGCCTGCAGGTCGGTCTTGCCCTTGCCGCGCTTGTCCGGCTTGGCGAGCGCGTCGCCCGGCTTGAGCTCCGCGCCGTCCTGCACCGAGAGCGTGTACCCGGGCGGGATGGTGGCCGGGATCGTGTACTCCTGCTGGTTGCGCACGACGATGTGCCGTGCGCCGTCCGGGTCCTTGACGATCTCGGCGATGCCGTCGACCTCGGAGACGATGGCGAGGCCCTTGGGGACGCGCGCCTCGAAGAGCTCCTCGACACGCGGGAGACCCATGGTGATGTCGTCGCCGGCGACGCCTCCTGTGTGGAACGTGCGCATCGTGAGCTGCGTGCCCGGCTCACCGATGGACTGGGCGGCGATGATGCCGACCGCTTCACCGATGTCGACGAGCTTGCCGCTCGCGAGGCTGCGCCCGTAGCACTTGCGGCAGATGCCGTGCCTGGCGTGGCACGACAGCGGCGAACGAACGCGGATGCGGTCGATGCCGGACTTCGAGATGAGCTTGGCCGTGGACTTCTCGATCTCGTCGCCGACGGAGACGATCCGCTCCTTGGTCTTGGGATCGTCGACGTCTTGCAGGCAGACGCGGCCGAAGAGCCGGTCCGCGAACGGCTCGGGGTTCCACTCCTCGTGGACGTGAATGAAGATCCCGTCCTGGTCGCCGCAGTCCTCCATCCGGACGATGACGTCCTGCGCGACGTCGACGAGACGGCGCGTCAAGTAGCCGGAGTCGGCGGTCCGGATGGCGGTGTCGGCGAGGCCCTTCCGGCCGCCGTGCGTCGAGATGAAGTACTCGAGGACCGAGAGGCCCTCGCGGAAGTTCGATC
>CAZTAI010000251.1:0-2538 GCA_964611555.1 uncultured Chloroflexota bacterium
GGCCGAGCGCTGGGACCCGCGCGACGCCGGCCTGGTGTGGTAGCCCGCCGCCCTTCGATAGCAAAGAGCGCGGTCGCCACTGGGCGTGGCGACGACGGCACGACCGGCCTGCTGTTCGGCGGCCGTACGTCCAAGGATGACCCACTTACCGAGGCGTATGGCACGGTCGACGAGGCTGTGGCGGCTCTGGGCTTGGCGCGCGTTTCCCTCGCCGCGGCCGCATTGCCGGAACTGGCCGAGCTGATCCTGCGTTACCAACGCGAGCTATTCGTGGTCGGCGCCGAGCTGGCGACCAATCCGGCCGCTCGTGATCGGCTTCAGGATGGCGTGACCAGGGTGTCGGAAGAAATGCTTGACCGGGTCGAATCGGATCTGGCCCGCTGGGAGTCGGAAGTCGTGATGCCGCGCGAATTCGTCGTGCCCGGCGAGACCGCAGCCTCCGCCGCGCTCGAGGTCGCGCGGACCGTATTGCGCCGCGCCGAACGTCGGATCATTGCAGTTGTGTCCGCGGGAAACCTAACGAGCGAATGGGTCGTGCCGTACGTCAACCGGTTGGCCGACCTGATCTGGGTGCTTGCCCGTGCGGCGGAGCAGGCCGAGCACGTGTCGCCTACGGTCGCACGGGTGCGCTGATGTCCTTGCCTCGCCGCTTGGCCTTCCTGATCCTGGCCCTGCTGGGCGTGCTGATCTTCACTGGCTGCTCGGAGATCGGGATCCCGATCGAAACACCAACGCCTCGCTCCGGGATTCGCGGGACCGTCCTGCTCGCACCGACATGTGCAGGCGGCGGGGATCCGGGTGCGTACGATCCGGTGCTGTGCGTCACCCCGTACGCCGCCACCCTGGTTGTGCTTGATACCGAGGGCGCCCGTGTGGCGCAGATCACCTCCGGTCCCGACGGTAAGTTCCAGGTCGATCTGCCGCCGGGCGAGTATGTCGTCACGCCGGCGACCGGGGCTGACACGTATCCGATTGCGCAGCCGGTCTCGGTCACCGTCTCGACCGGCCAATACGCCGAGGTCGAGATCAACTACGACACGGGGATCCGCTAGGGCGCTTCGGCGGCGCTACCACCGCTCCCAGTGGACGAAGTCGTCCCACTTGACCCAACCTCGCTTAAGCGACCCGGAGCGGCGATCGGGGAGTGGGTGGCCGACGGTGATCACGCCGATGGGTTGAAGATCGGCCGGTAGTTCGAGTTCCGTCGCCAGGTCGCCCACCCGGTGGGTGCCGAGGAAACCTGCGGCGAGTCCCTCGTCTACGGCGGCCAGCAGGATCAGCATGACCGTCGCGCCGACGTCCATGTACCAGTAGGGCACGGGCCACTCGGTCTCGGGCTCGCCTGGAGCGCGCTTGTCGGGCTCTCGGTAGCGGGCGCGGTAGATCTCCTCGCTGACGCACGGTACGAACAGCGCCGGCGCCCGGCTGATCCACGGGTCGAAGCCGGCCTCGACGTACTCGGCCTCGTCGCAGAGATCGGCGATGCGCCCGCGCCGGTCAGGGTCGGTCACGACGATCAGCCGCTGACCCTGGCTGAATCCTGCACTCGGCGCACGCTGAGCGGCTGCGGCGATTCGCTCTAGTACCTCGCGGGCCACCTGTTTATCCGGGTCGTAGTTGCGGACCATGCGTCGCCGGCGGACGACTTCGCTGAACTCCACGCCGCGAGGGTAGCGGTCGGGGTTCAGCGGCCACTGTTCCACGGTGTGGAACGAGGGGCACCCGAGCCTCACACGATTGCAGCCCCAGACGGCCTCGGCTAGACTCAATCCTGACGTGATTACTCGGAATTCGGCGCCCACGGTTGGCTCAGCCTCAGACGCGGACCTGCACGCGGATGCAGCGCCGGTGAAGGCACGTACGCGGAGCATCTTCCCGGGTACCGGCGCGGTCCACTTCTCGACCCGCGGCGAGTACGGCGTGCGGATGATGGTCGAACTCGCCCGACATCACGGGGCCGGCCCCATCAGCCTGACCGAGATGGCCGATCACGAGGCGCTGCCCCGACCCTACCTCGAGCAGCTCGTCGTCAGTCTGCGCCAAGCCGGCCTGGTCGCGAGCACCCGCGGGGCCCACGGCGGGTATCAGCTGACGCGCGAGCCAGCGGAGATCCGCATGGGCGAGGTCCTGCGCGCCCTGGAGGGCCCGATCGCTCCCATGGTCTGCGCCAGCGAGGATCCGACTCACGCAGACATCTGTGGTCGGACGGGCTTCTGCAACGTCAACCACCTGTGGATGACGGTGCGCAATGCCATCAGCACAGCGCTCAATTCGATAACCCTCGCCGACCTGGCCGTCCCGCGGGCCAGCCACCCATATCACGCTCCTCCCGTCTCAATCGAGACGCTCACCGCCTTCACGCAGGCCAAGGAGTCATGACCCAGACACTCGACCGACCCACAGCGGCCGCCAGCGACTCAGCCACCGAGGCCGACCGCGAGCTGGTCATCCGTGACCTCCACGTAGTCCCCACGGCGGACCGCAGCCGCGAGATCCTCTCGGGCATCAACCTCACCGTCCGCAAGGGCGAGGTTCACG
>CAZTAI010000252.1:0-2526 GCA_964611555.1 uncultured Chloroflexota bacterium
GCCCGTGGTGTACGCGACCAACGGCATCACCGGCGGCGCGGCCGAGCTCTTCGGGCCGTACGCGGTCAAGGGCGTCGCCGGCGTCGGCAAGGGCGTCTCAACGGTCGTCGTGCAGAACCGGGACACGGTCGCTGCGGCTCCGACGATGACGTTCCGTCCGCTCGGCGGCGGGGCGGCCACCACGTTCACGCTGCCGAGCATCGCGCCGGGCGCCTCGCGCGCCTTCGACCCGCGCCACACCGACGGCGACACCGCCAAGCCGCTCTGCGGCTCCGTCGCCAGCGCCGGGTGCCTCGCCGATGGCGAGTACTCGTTCGTGGCGATGGTGGGGGACGGCAGCGCCGACGACGGCGAGATCGCCGCGGCGGTGAACGTGATCGGGAGCACCACCGCGGCCGGCTACACCGCAGTCCCCGGCGGCTCCGCTCGCGTGTACCTGCCCAACATCACGCGCACCCTCGGAGGCGTGACCGGCTGGACCACGCCTCTCGTCGTGCAGAGCGACACAGCCACGGGCGCGATGCTCAAGTGGTACCGCTTCACCGACGGGGCGCTGGTGACCACGCAGACGATCGCGCTGTCGCCGGGCGCGTCGGCGTACGTGGATCCGCGCAGCGTCGCGGGACTCTCCGACAACACGCAGTACTCGGTGGTCGTCGAGGCCACCGGGACCGGCGGGACGGTCGCGGGCATCGTCGTCGAGCTCAACTTCCAGGGCGGCGATGGCGCGATGACCTACGAGGGCTTCCCGCGCTGATCTAGCGGCCCTGGCTTCGGCGTCCGACCCGCGCAGCCCGTAACGTCGCAGCGATGATCACCGCGCTCCACGTCGCCCTCGCCGCCGCCGGATCCTTCCTGCTGTGGCAGGAGGCGCTGATCGTGGCGCGGCTCGCACCTGACGAGGCCGTCGCCTCCGCGTTCCCGCTGGCCATCCTCATCGCGACGTCGTTCGGCAGCGTCGCGGCGATCGTGGCCGGGAGATCGGTCTGGCCGGTGCATCGGGCGCTCGCGCTCGACGCCGCGACGCTCGCGGGTGCGGCCTGGTGGCTATACGTCCTCTCCTTCGGGCCGTGGGCGCGCGATCTCGGAGGCGTGTCGGTGGCGTGCATCGCGGCCGCGCGCCTCGCACCGGCGGCGATCGCCGTCGCGACCCTCCGCGCGCCGTCGTGGCTCGCGTTCGTCGTGGCGCTTGGGGGGTACGGCGCACTCGCGGCGTGGCTGCCGGCCGCATCGCTGCCCTTCGGCGACCAGGTCCACTACCTGCTCGGTGCGGAGCAGCTCAGACGGGGGACCCTCGACTCCGCCATCGATCCGCAGCTCTTCCAGCAGCTCGTTGGGTACTCACCGGGGAGCGACGACGTCGGCACGCACGTGGCGGATACGCCGCTCGGACCGCGTCCGATCCAGGGCTACGCCCTGCAGCTGTTGATGCTCCCGGGCTGGGCGTCCCTGGGCCGTCTCGGCGCACATCTGACGATGGCGGTCATCGGGGCCTGGGCCAGCTACCAGATGTTCCTGATCCTCCGCGACCTGCATCGCGGCGCGGCCCCCGGTGCGCGTGGACCCGCCGCGGGCCCGGTGCTGCCGAGCGTCGTCGCAGGCTGGACGTGGATCCTCGCCTCGTTCCTCGCTCCCATGTCGTCGCTCGCGACGCACATCTATCCGAACCTGCTGGGCGCGGCGATCGTCGCCACGGCGTTCCGAGCGGGCTTCACGGCGCCGCTCGCGCGTCCGGCGCTCGCGGCCGCTGTGCTCGCGCTCACGCTGTTCCTCACGCCCCGCGACGGCATCGCGCTCCTGGTGCTCCTCCCGTTCCTGCTCCTGGTCGGCGCCGAACGCCGCCGGGTCGCGCTCGCGGCCGTTGTGGTGGCGCTCGTCGCGGTCGTCGCGAACGCGCTCATCTACGGGCTCCCGCTGCCGTACGCGGGCTACGCCTTCGGCACCGCGCAGGCGCAGGCGCTCACGCAGGAGCCATCCATCACGCCGCGGATCTGGATCGGCCTGCCGGCGATCCTCTTCGACCGCACCTTCGGCCTCGCGGGGAGCGCGCCCTGGGCCTTCATCGGCCTCCTCGGGCTCGTGCCGCTGCTGCGCTTCGAGCGCGATCGCCGCCGCGCGGATCCGCTGGCGCGGCCGGTCCTCGTCCCCGCGGCGCTGACCGTTGGAGTCACCCTGCTGGCGCTCTCGTTCTTCCGCCTCTGGGAGGGCGGCTACGCCCCGCCGAACCGCTACTTCGTGGGCGTGCTGCCGCTCTGGACGCCGTTCATCGCGGCGGGACTGATGTTCGCCAGCGGCTGGCTGCGCGTCGAGCATGCGGGTCGGCTGGTCGAGGTCCTGCCCGCCGCGCGGATCGTCCGCCCGCTCGTCGCGGCCATCGTCTTCACGAGCGCGCTCATGGCGCTCGTTCTGAACGGCGTTCCCACGACGGCGCTGAACGGCGCCTTCGACCACCAGCTGCGCGACGCGGTCGGTCGCATCCTCGGCCTCGATCCGCTGGCCTGGCTCCCCTCGTTCCAGCCGACCACG
>CAZTAI010000253.1:0-2463 GCA_964611555.1 uncultured Chloroflexota bacterium
GCATCGCGCAGGGCCTGGGCCTGGCCGTGATGGAGGAGATCCAGCTGAAGGACGGGCGCGTGCGGAACGCGTCCTTCACCGACTACCTGCTGCCGACGATCCTCGACATGCCACCCGTGGTCGCCGACATCATCGAGCATCCGCATCCCGACGCGCCGTACGGCGCCAAGGGGGTGGGAGAGCCGCCCACGATCTCGAGCACGCCGGCGATCGTCGCCGCCATCCGCGCGGCAACGGGGAAGCCGCTCAACCGCGTGCCGGTGCGCCCGGACGACATCGTCTTTGGAGCCGAGTCGCTCTCCGGCTGGCGGATCACCGCCGGCGACGATCCGGCCAAAGCGGTACGCGCATGAGCCTGCCGCTCGCCACGCTGCGGGCGGCGCCGAAGGTGCTGCTTCACGACCACCTGGACGGCGGCCTGCGCGCCGCGACGATCGTCGAGCTCGCGCGCGAGCTGGGCTACGCGGGCCTGCCGACCACGGATCCGGCTGAGCTCGCGCGCTGGTTCCACACGAACGCGGCCAGCGGATCGCTGACCCTGTACCTCCGCGGATTCGCGCACACGATCGCCGTCATGCAGACCAGCGATGGCATCGAGCGCGTCGCGTACGAGTGCGGCGAGGACCTGGCCCGCGACGGCGTCGTCTACGCCGAGGTGCGCTACGCGCCGGTCTTCCACACGCAGCGCGGCCTGAACCTGGAGCAGGTCGTGGAGGCGGTGGAGCGCGGGTTCGCGCGCGCGGAGCGCGAGCACAACGTCGTGCTGCGGCAGATCGTCGCGGCGATGCGCGATCGCACCGACTCGCTCGAGATGGCCGAGCTGGCCGTCGGCTTCCGAGACCGCGGCGTCGTGGGCTTCGACATCGCCGGCGAGGAGGCGGGCCACCCGCCGAAGGCCCACCTCGACGCCTTCCAGCATTGCCGCCGCGAGAACTTCTCCATCACGATCCACGCGGGCGAGGCCTTCGGCCCCCCGTCGATCTGGCAGGCGCTCCAGTACTGCGGCGCGCACCGCATCGGCCACGGCGTTCGCTTGGTCGAGGACATGGCCATCGCCGACGGCAGTGTCGTGAAGCTCGGTCCGCTGGCGTCGTACGTGCGCGACAAGCGGATCCCGCTCGAGCTCTGCCCCACGAGCAACGTGGACACCGGTGCGGCGCACTCGCTGGCCGAGCATCCCATCCGGCACTTCATCGCGCAGCACTTCCGCGTGACGGTGAACACCGATAACCGGCTGATGTCCGACATCACGCTCTCCGAGGAGCTGCGGCGCCTCTCGGCGACGCTGGGTCTCTCGCTCGCGGACGTCGAGCGGCTCAGCATCAACGCCATGAAGTCGGCCTTCGTGAGCTACGACGAGCGCGTTGCGCTCATCTACGGACGCATCAAGCCGGGCTTCGCGAGGCTCCGCGGCGAGCCCGCCCTGGCGGCGTCGCTCCCACCAACGGCCTAGATCCGAACCGCGGCGGCCTTCCCTCAGTACCCTTCACGAGATGTCGAGTGGGACGCGGCGATTCATCATGCGGAGGCTCCTCCAGGCGATCCCGACGATGCTCGGGATCATCACCCTCACCTTCCTGATCTCGCGCCTGGCCCCGGGCGACCCCATCCGGCTCGTCACCTTCGGCCTCGACCTGACCGGCGCGGAGATCGACGAGATCCGCCGTAACTACGGCCTGGACCGGCCCCTCCACGAGCAGTACGTGAAGTACATGTGGGACACGCTGCGCCTGGACTTCGGCTACTCGATCATCTATCCCGGACAGTCGCCGACCTCGATGCTGATGGCGCGCTTGCCGAACACGCTCATGCTCGCGGTCGCCGCACTTACGTGGCAGCTGCTGATCGGAGTGCCCCTCGGCATCCTCGCCGCGCTCAACCGCGGGAAGATCATCGACCAGGTGATCAGGTTCTCGGCGACGGTCGGGCACGCCGTGCCCGACTTCTGGATGGGCCTGATCTTCATCATCGTGTTCGCGGTCACGCTGCGGTGGATGCCGAGCCAGGGCGTCCTCACGATCGGCAAGGAGCAGTGGGATATCGCCGACCGCGCGCGGCACATCCTGATGCCATCCCTGGTCCTCGCCTTCACCGGCATTGCGCTCTACGCGCGGCTGCTGCGCACCGAGATGCTCGAGGTACTGCGCCAGGACTATGTGCGGACGGCGCAGTCGAAGGGCCTGGCCGAGAGGATCGTCGTCGTGCGGCACGCGCTGCGGAACGCGCTCATCCCGGTCGTGACCTCTCTCGGTGGGATCCTGGCCGGCCTCATCTCGGGCGCGCTGATCATCGAGCAGGTCTTCACCTGGCCCGGCCTCGGGCAGTTCACCTATCAGGCCGCCGTCGCGAAGGACTACCCCGTGGTGCAGGCGGGTGTGATCATCTCGAGCACGCTGCTGGTGATCAGCTACATCCTTCGGGACGTCACGTACGCGTTCATCGACCCGCGCATCTCGAACCGCT
>CAZTAI010000254.1:0-2463 GCA_964611555.1 uncultured Chloroflexota bacterium
GGCTTCGGCAACATCATCGAGCTGGACATGGACCTGGTCGTGCCCGACCAGACCAAGTCGATCAACCAGGGGGCCATCGAGCCGTGGAGCAAGCCGCACTACCGCTCGCAGCTCGCGGAGCTGAAGCGCGCGGCGCGCAAGGCCGGGCTGCGTCTCGACGTGCCGTGGATCGATCTGACGCCGGAGGAGCGGCGGTTCGTGGTCGAAGGCGATGAGGCCTACGACGGCATCCGCGGCTTCTTCCGCTGGCTCGAACGCAAGAAGTACAAGGTGCACGTGCGCGTCTTCCTCAGCCGCTACCGCGGGTACCTCGCCTGTCCGGATTGCGGCGGCGCGCGGCTGCGGCGGGAGGCGCGGGACGTCCGCGTCGCGTCGCGGACCATCGACCTGGTGTCCGCGCTGACGGTGCGCGCGGCGCACCAGTTCTTCACCGATCTGCACCTCACTGAGAAGGAATCCGCGGTCGCCGACAAGATCCTGCGCGAAATTCGCAAGCGGCTGTCGTTCCTGAGCGACGTCGGGCTCGAATACCTGACGCTCGACCGGCTGTCGTCGACGCTGTCGGGCGGCGAGGCGCAGCGGATCAACCTGGCCACGTCGCTCGGATCGGCGCTGGTCGGGACGCTGTACGTGCTCGATGAGCCCTCCATCGGCCTTCACTCCCGCGACAACCAGCGGCTCATCGACATCCTCCGGCAGCTGCGCGACCAGGGCAACACCGTCCTCGTCGTCGAGCACGACGAAGACATGATCCGCGTCGCCGACCACATCGTGGACATCGGGCTTGGCGCGGGTGAGCAGGGCGGCCGCGTGGTGTACTCCGGCGATCTCGCGGGACTCCTGCAGGAGCCGCGGTCGCTGACGGCGAAGTACCTGCGCAATGAGCTGGCCATTCCGGTGCCGTCGCCGCGCCGCAAGGGCGTCGGGCAGAAGATCCGGCTGTTCGGGGCGACCGAGCACAACCTCAAGAACGTCGACATCGAAATCCCGCTGAACATGCTGACGTGCGTGACCGGGGTGAGTGGCTCCGGCAAGTCGACGCTCGTGCACGACGTGCTGTACGCCGCGATCAAGCGCGCCAAGAGCGACTGGGACCGCCGCGTGGGCGTCTTCCGCTCGCTCGAAGGCCTCGAGTACATCACGGACACCGTGCTCGTCGACCAGGCGCCGATCGGGCGGACGCCACGCTCCAACCCGGTGACGTACCTCAAGGCATTCGATCCGATCCGGGAGCTGTTCGCGTCGACGAAGGACGCGCGGGCCCGCGGGCTCACGGCCAGCCACTTCTCGTTCAATGTCCCCGGCGGGCGGTGCGAGGCGTGCCAGGGCGCGGGTGAAGTGCGCGTCGAGATGCAGTTCCTGGCGGACGTCTTCGTGCCGTGCGACCAGTGCGACAGCATGCGATTCAAGCCGCAGGTGCTCGAGGTGCGGTATCGGGGCAGGAACGTGCACCAGGTACTCGACATGACCGTGCGCGAGGCGCTGGCGTTCTTCAGCACGTCGCCCAAGGTGCTCCGCAGGCTGCAGGTACTCGACGAGATCGGGCTGGGGTATCTGCGGCTCGGCCAGCCGGCCACGACCTTGTCGGGGGGCGAAGCGCAGCGGATCAAGATTGCGGCGCACCTGGCGTCGTACGGCGGCGAACGGATCCTGTACATCCTCGACGAGCCGACGACCGGCCTCCACTTTGACGACATCGCGAAACTGCTGGCGGCGTTCCGCAAGCTGGTCGAGGCGGGGCACACGCTGCTCGTCATCGAGCACAACCTCGACGTCATCAAGACGGCGGACTACGTCATCGACCTCGGGCCGGAAGGGGGCGACGCCGGCGGGCGGGTCGTGGCGACAGGCACGCCGGAGCGGGTGGCGGAGTCCGAGGAATCGTACACAGGCCGAGCGCTGCGCCAGGTGCTCGCGCAGGGCCGCGCGCATGCCTACGCGACGCGGTGATCGGAGGCCTGAAGGCCTCGACGATCACCGGAGGCCTAAAGGCCTCCGGCTACCGGACCGGGGTGGTAGCCGGAAACCTTTAGGTTTCCGGAATCGAACAGCTTCAGGTTTCCGGATCCTCCCTCGGTCGTTTTACAGCCGGCCCACGCTCACCGTCGCCGAGGAGCTGCTGGGGAAGGTCCTCGTGCATCGCACGCCTGGCGGCGTGGCCGCCGGCATGATTGTCGAAGCCGAGGCCTATATCGGCGAAGACGATCCCGCCTGTCATGCCGCGCCTGGGCCGACGCGGCGCAACGCACCGCTCTACGGTCCTCCCGGGCTTGCTTACGTGTACCTGAATTACGGCATCCACTACCTCGTCAACGCGGTGACCGAGGCCGAAGGACATCCGGCGGCGGTGCTGATACGCGCGCTCCACCCGGTCGACGGGATCGCCTTGATGACGAAGCGGCGCGCGCCCGACGTCGCCGAGCCCGATCTCTGCCGGGGCCCGGGCAACCTGACGCGCGCGCT
>CAZTAI010000255.1:0-2443 GCA_964611555.1 uncultured Chloroflexota bacterium
CGAGCTTCGCGAGACGCTCGTTGAGCTTCTCCTTGTCGAAGTCGCTCGTGGTCTCTTCGATCATGGCCTTGATCTGCTTGACGCGGCCCATGATCGCTTCCTGCGAGCCGTGCCCCTCGACGAAGGTGGTCTCGTCCTTGTTCGCCGTCACGCGGCGAGCGCGGCCGAGGTCCGCCACCGTTGTCGCGTCGATCTTGCGACCGATCTCCTCGCTGATGACCTTGCCGCCGGTGAGGATCGCGATGTCCTCGAGCATGGCCTTGCGGCGGTCGCCGAAGCCCGGAGCCTTGACGGCCAGGACGTTCAGCGTGCCGCGGAGCTTGTTCACGACCAGCGTGGCGAGTGCCTCGCCGTCCACGTCCTCGCCGACGATCACGAGGTTCTTCGTGACCTGCACGAGCTTCTCGAGGACCGGGAGGATGTCAGTGATCGCGGAGATCTTCTTGTCGGTGATGAGGATGTAGGGGTCCTCGATGACCGCCTCCATCTTGTCCGCGTTCGTGACGAAGTACGCGGAGATGTAGCCACGGTCGATCTGCATGCCCTCGACGTACTCGGTCTCGAACTGCAGGGTCTTCGACTCCTCGACGGTGATGACACCGTCGCGGCCGACCTTGTCCATGACCTCGGCGATGAGCTTGCCGATCTCCTCGTCTGCGGCGGAGATACCGGCGATCTGGCCGATCTCCTCCTTGCCCTTGACCTCACGAGCCTGCTTCTTCAGCTCGTCAACGACCGCTGCGACGCCCTTCTCGAGGCCCCGCTTCAGGAGCATCGGGTTGGCGCCGGCCGCGATGTTCTTCATGCCCTCGTGGACCATGGCCTGCGCGAGCACGATCGACGTGGTCGTGCCGTCACCGGCGATGTCGTTGGTCTTGGTCGCAGCCTCCTTGAGGAGCTGCGCGCCCATGTTCTCGAACGGATCCTCGAGCTCGATCTCCCGCGCGACGGTGACACCGTCGTGGGTGACGGTCGGGGCCCCGAACTTCTTGTCGACAGCGACGTTGCGGCCCTTCGGCCCGAGGGTCGTCTTGACGGCGTTCGCCATGATGTCGACGCCGCGCTTGAGCGACTTACGGGCGTCCTCGGTGAATGTCAGCTGCTTTGGCATGTGTGTCCCTCCCGCTAGCGCTGGACGAGCGCGAGAACGTCGTCCTGGTGCATCACCAGGTAGTCCTCGTCGTCGATCTTGAATTCGGTGCCGGAGTACTTCTGGTAGAGGACGCGGTCGCCGACCTTCAGGGTCATCTCGACCTTGTTCCCATTCTTGTCGAGCCCGCCCGGGCCGACCGAGTCGATGGTTCCCTCCTGGGGCTTCTCCTTCGCGGTGTCCGGCAGGACGAGGCCGCTCTTGGTCATCTCTTCGCGCTCTAGTGGCTTGATGACCACTCGCGCTCCGAGGGGCTTGAGCTTGGTCTTCGACTTATCCGCGGGCTTCTCTGCAATAGCCGTTGCCATGGTTCCCTCCTGTGTTCTGGTCGCTTTTCGCCTTGCTTTGCTTGCTACCGTTCCTGATCGCACCCGACCCTCGCCGCGGCCTGCTTGTCCGCTGGAGGGCGCCGCGATGCGGTTGGCACTCGCAGGTATGGAGTGCCAATGACAGTACCGCGCTGACCGGGGCTGTCAAGCCGACGTGCCGCACGGCGACCGCCTGTACGCTTCCCCGCCTGGTGCGCATCGCCCGTTTGGAGACCTACGTCCTCGAGGCGAAGCTGGATAAGCCCATCCAGTTCGGCATCGGTCCGTTCGGCGCCTTCACGGCGACCCTGGTCGAGATCACTACGGACGACGGCATCACGGGCATCGGCGAGTGCATCGCCCGGAAGGCCCCGCGGGTCACCGACCGGGTCGTCCGTGACCTGCTGTGGCCGATCCTGGAGGGCCGTGACCCCCAGGACGCCGGGGGTATCTGGGACGACATGTTCCGGCAGCTCCGCGGTTGGGGCCACTACCGGGGTTTCGTCCAGGAGGCCATGAGCGGGGTGGACCAGGCGATCTGGGACATCCTGGCGCAGAGCCGCGGGATCCCGGTCTACAAGGCGCTCGCCGGCGCCGGCCGCGACCGCGTTCCGGTCTACGCCTCGTCCGTGTACATCGCGGACCTCGACACCATGGCGCGTGAGACGCGCGAGCAGGTCGAGAAGGGCCACAAGGCCATCAAGGTGAAGATCGGCC
This sequence comes from uncultured Chloroflexota bacterium, assembly GCA_964611555.1. Classification (GTDB taxonomy): domain Bacteria; phylum Chloroflexota; class Limnocylindria; order P2-11E; family P2-11E; genus GWC2-70-10. The sequence continues at coordinate 2,176 of CAZTAI010000255.1, forward strand.
GCACCGCGGAGATGGGCGGCCGGCACATGGACGTGGAGAGCATCCGGATCTGCCGCGAGGCCGCCGGGCCGACGATCGAGATCGGGGTGGACGTCAACGGCGCGTACGACGCCTCGACCGCCGTGAAGGTGTGCCGTCAGCTCGAGCCGTACGACCTCGCGTTCATCGAGGAGCCCGTCTACGCCGACGACATCGACGGGTACGATCTGATCCGCCGCTCGCAGTCCATCCCCCTTGCCGGTGGCGAGTCGGAGTTCGGGATCTTCGG
>CAZTAI010000256.1:0-2427 GCA_964611555.1 uncultured Chloroflexota bacterium
GCGTGTCGGCGAGGCGCGTTCGTCGTACACGCATTCCCAGCCCGACGAGTTCGAGGATCTAAGGCACCGATATCGTCCGTCGGGGGCGGTCCGGCTTCTCCTCGTTGGCGAATCGCGGCCGGCCGGCGGCACGTTCTTCTATCTGGCGAACAGCAACCTTTTCCATGCCACACGTGCCGCCTTCGAACATGCGCTCGGGCCGATGCCGGAGGGTGAGGCGTTTCTCTCCTGGCTTCAGAGTTCCGGCGTGTGGCTGTTTGACGTCGTGCCGGCGCCAGTCAATCGGCTCCGCGGCCGGCCCAGGCACGAGGCAGTCGCCGCTCGCACCGGCGAGCTGGTCGATCTCCTTCGAGCGACCGATCCCGAAAGTGTGGTCGTGATCAAGCGCAGCCTGGAGCCGGTGGTGCGGCACGCGGTTCAATCGGCCGAAGTCCCATCGAATCGCTTGAGTGTGCTGCCATTCCCCTTGTACCAATGGCGGGCGGAGTACGTTCGGGGGCTCTCGGCTCTTGTCCGCAGCGTCTTCGGCGCAAACGGCAAGCGGTAGCGGATAGGCGGACTACTTCGCGGGATCGTCCCCCTCATCGCCGGAACGCCAGGTGTCGACCACGGCGTCGCCGGCGCGCTCCGCGAAGAGGCCGCTCTCGGCCACCTTCTCGTGCTCAGGGTCGAACTCGTGGCCCATCTCGTATTCGGTGCGGACGTTCGTGCCGTCGGCGGGCGCCATCACGTCCTTGCTGGGGTCCGGGGTTGCACCAACCGGGCCGCCGGCACCGGCACCGCCAAGGCCTGCCATTGCCCCCATTCCACCGCCGGCACCCGACGCCGCGGCGGCCTGGGTCGCGCCGTCAACGCCGAGGTTGTCCTTATCGATCTGAGGGTTGTCCGCGGCGTCGTGGCCGCGCTCATGCTCGCGATCGCCACCCATCCCCATGGCGTACTTCTCCCTCTCGGCCAGGCTCTCGTCGTGGTCTGACATCAGTCACCTCTGCTGCGTTACGACCGCCGATTGCAGGACTCGGGCCGCGCAGGGGACTCGGCATGTAGCCTGGCATGCTCCCGCGGGCTCACGGTTGAGTGCCTCCAGTCGTTGAGTGGTTGGTCTGGTCAGTTGACCAGACCAACACCCGTTGAGAGGTGCGCTCAATTGAGATAGGCGCTCGTCTGATTCGAGTCGGGAAACCCACGGCTTGCGTACGTTTTGTACGCCGCTGGACGAGCGTGGCATGCTCCCGCGATGACCGAGACCACACGCCCACGGCGCGGCCCCCGCATCGTCGGCTTCCTCATCCGGGCGCTGATCGCGCTGCTTCTGCTGGCCGCGCTCGCGTACTTCGGGTATCTCGGCATGGAGGCGTCGCATCGGCTCGTCAACCAGCACGAGCGCAACGCCGATTGCAGCACGCCCGCGCAGCTGGGCATCGCCTACGAGGCGATCAACTACGACTCCGCGCTCGAGGCGCAGGTGACGGCCGGGCCAACCGGCGACCCCGAGTGCGTGGCGGTCGGACCCCCGGCGGGGGAGGAGCTCGTCAGCAGCGACGGGGTGCGGCTGGCGGGCTGGTACGTGCCCGCGGCGTCGGGGATCGGCCCGACGGGACCGACGGTGGTCGTCGCCCACGGCTGGACGAACAACAAGAGCGGCGTCCTCGAGACGCTCACGGTCTTCCACGCGCAGTACAACGTCGTGCTGTTCGACTTCCGGAACCACGGACAGAGCGATGACAGCCAGACGACGCAGGGCATCAACGAGCAGCGCGACCTCGCCGCGGTCCTTGATTGGCTGGTGGCGGCCAAGGGCCCGGAGGTGGTCGTCCTGTGGGGCCAGTCGATGGGCGGGCACGCAGCCGTGAACGTCGCGGCTCAGGACCCACGCGTCGACGGCCTGATCCTCGACTCGACGCACTCGAGCCTGACGGTGCCGATGGCCAACCGCATCGAGCTCGACGGCTACCCCTTCGGGCAGATCGGCGCCATGGCGGCGGTGGCGGGCGCCTTCATCCGCACCGGTGTGGACGTCACGCGCGAGGACCCGATCGATGCCATCGACGACCTCGGCACGCGCCCCGTTTTGCTCCTGCACGCAGGCGCCGACGACACCATCCCCCTGGCCGATGCGGAGCAGATGCGGGACGCGGCCCTGGCGGCGGGCGTGGACGTACGCCTGGAGGTCTGCGCCGATGCCGGCCACGCCGAGATCATCGACGCTTGCCCCGCCGACTATCAGCGCTGGGTCGACGAGCTCATGGCGCGCGTCACCGCTGGCTGAGCTTGACGAGAGAGTCGGAAAGTACGACTATGCGACCATGTCGTTGACCCGCGTGCGAGGGAAGGGCCAGATAACGCTCCCGGACGGGGTGCGCCGTGCCGCGCGCCTGTCCGAGGGCGACTACGTCGAGGTCAGCGTCGAATCCGGAGCGATCGTCC
>CAZTAI010000257.1:0-2413 GCA_964611555.1 uncultured Chloroflexota bacterium
TCGCGACGAGCGCCGTGAGCGACATCGGCGTGCCGAACACCGAGGTCGGCTGATCGAGCGGCGATCCGAGGAAGGACTTCAGGGACTGGAACAGGCGGCCCGGCGCGTCGACGTCCGCGAGGATGTTCGCCTCGACGGGCTTCTGGAACGGGTTCGATGAAGCCATCTTGAAACCGAGCATCTTGACCTGGCGCTTCACCGGGCCGCGCACGCGCTCGTCGCTGAGGTACCCCTCGATGGCGGGGCGGCCGACGAGCGTGGAACCATCACGGCGCGCGTAGAGGATCGTGGGCATGGTCTCGCCCGCGATCTCGTCGATCGGCAGGAGGCGCACGCCACCGCCGTCGCTCACGGCGAGCGACGTGTTCGAGGTCCCGAAGTCGAGGCCGAAGCGCACCGGCGAAGGCTAGCGGCGAGCGTGAGGAGCGTAGTCCTTGGTGAGTCCGCGGATCGATGACGTTCAAGGGACATCTATGCACGACCGGGGCGTCCTGCTAGGGTCCCGCCAGACACGTCGTAAGGAGGCGCACCGGTGACAGCTTCTGCTCTCGCTCCTCGGGTGCGCCCGACCGCCGCGAGCTAGACGCCGCTCCGCGCGTCGCGGCTTCGTGGTCACGGGTGCACTCCCCCGTGGCCTTTCCAGTTTCGCGATAGAGGAGTGCCTCCTTGTTCGAACTACGGTCGCGCGCGAGCGCGCCAGCGATCTATCTCGTCATGCAGGTCGTCGTGGCATTCGCGTCCGGTCTCATGTTCACGGTCCTCGCGCTCATGTACATCCAGGTCGCCGCGATGGACCCGCTCCAGCTCGTACTGGTCGGCACAGCGGTCGAGGCGTCGTACTTCCTCTTCGAGGTCCCGACGGGAGCATGGGCCGACACGTACAGCCGACGCTTGTCGGTCGTCCTGGGCACTGCCATCGTGGGTCTCGCCTTCGTCGGCGAGGGGCTGCTGCCGTTCTTCGCCGCGATCGTTGTGTGCGAGATCGGTCGAGGCATCGGAGAGGCCTTCATCAGTGGGGCTGAGGACGCATGGATCGCGGGCGAGGTCGGCGACGACGCGATCGGCCCTCTCTTCATCCGCAGCCACCAGCTGACCGCAGCGGCGTATCTCGTCTCCATCATCGCGAGCGTCGCGCTCGGCTCGATCGATGTCCGGCTCCCCGTGCTGCTCGGTGGATCTCTGTACGTCGGGCTTGCCGCATTCCTGGCGCTCTCGATGCCGGAGCGCGGGTTCACCCGGGTCGCCGGGCACCAGCGTTCGTGGGCTGAACTCGCGGCCACGACACGCGATGGGATAGGGGCCGTCCGCGGCCGGCCGGTGCTGCTCATCATCGCGACGATCGCGTTCCTCGGCGGGGTAGCGAGCGAGGGCAAGGACCGTCTCGAGGAAGCACACTTCGTCGTGGACCTCGGGCTCCCGGTCGAGCTCTCGCCGGTCGTGTGGCTGGGCATCATCGCCTTCGGCGCGCGACTTATCAGCATCGTCGCGGTGCAGGCCATGCGTCGCTGGCTCCTGCGCCTGCTGACCGACGACGGGAGGATGGCGCGCTTCCTTGCGGCCCTCCAGGCCGCTCGCGTGGTGAGCCAGCTCGCCTTCGCGTGGGCTCCCGGGTTCACGCTGGGCCTCGGTGCGATCTGGAGCCAGGCGCTGCTGACCAGCGGAGGGGTCATGAATGCCTGGACGATCCGTCAGATCGATCCGGCACTGCGGGCGACGGTCCTCTCGATGAACGGAACGTTGAACGCGGTCGGCCAGATCGCGGGTGGGCCACCGGTCGGACTGCTCGGCTCCACGTTGGGCATCCGCGCCGCGCTCACCGCGAGCGCGTTGCTCCTCGTACCCACGGTCGCGCTCTTCTGGCGCGTGGGCAAGACCCCGCGAGCGCCTAGCGCCGAGACCGCACCGTGATAGTCAGCGACCGAGCGACGCGTCTGCTCGACTACGCGGAAGCAGGGACCCCAAAGCGTCGCACCGGCTCGCCTAGCGTGGTGCTCGGCGTTCTCGTGACCTTGCTCGTCGTCGTACCGAACGTTGTCGGCGTCCTCGCGGGGGGTCGCTAGTTAGACACGAGTGTTGCTGGTGGCTCGCGGAGGACGCGCCAGCGCGCCCCGACCTCGGGCGAGACCGAGCACCGCCCAGCTGAGCCCAGCCAACAGGACGGCGCGCCGCTCGAGCCGCGTCACCGAGACGGACCTTCTCGATCGACCCCTTAGGAGGCGGCGCGAGCCCAGGGATCTTGCCGTGGCGAGCGGTCACTCGCCGGGGGCTGTCCCCGCGACAGAGGCCGCTCCGACTTAGCGGTGCCTCCGCGCTTCCTCTTCGGGCGGGCGGACATTGCGGAACGTCCGCCAGACGAGGAGGTCGTACCCCACCTTCAGGCCGCCCGCGATGAAGAACGGCAGGCCCAGGGCGG
>CAZTAI010000258.1:0-2360 GCA_964611555.1 uncultured Chloroflexota bacterium
CGCCGTAGCTCAGGCTTGATACCGAGCGATCGCAGGTGCGCGTCGTCGCGCGCGATCTGCTCACCCTGTGTGGGATCCGCGGTCAAGACAGTCCTCCTTCTCCTCACACCGGTGGGGTGTGCGCCTCTGCGAGAACTCGGGAATCCATTGGCGTCGGCGACGCTTGGGCGACCGGCAGCCAAGACGTCCGGCAGCATAGGAGCGCCTCGAGCGGCACGTCAACGAGTTTTTTCGCGCTGCTCCGACTGGGTCTCGATGCGGTGCAGGTGTGCCGATTCCGGCCGCTCCAGGATGTCAGCCGCGATACGTCGCAGGGCGGCACGCTGCGGCTCGTAGGGGAGCAGGTCGAGCGCCTCCGGGAGCGACGTCCAGCGCCACTCGTCGTGCTCCTCGGAGAGACGCGGATCAGGCCCTGACGGCACCTGCGCGGCGAACGGGACGATGGTCTCCACCGTCCCGCGCAGCGACTTGTACAGGTCGAATACCGCGTCGACGTTGAAGAGTGCCTCAGCCGGGAAGCCGGTCTCCTCGCGCAGCTCGCGGAGCGCTGTGAGGTGTGGAGCCTCGTTCGCCTCGATCCAGCCGGAGACACCCTGCCAGAACGGCGGGCCGTTGATCCCGGCCCGATGCAGGAGCAGGAACTCCGCTTCACCGTCGCGCAGCCGGAAGGGCCAGACGTCGACCCCGGTCACCCGGTGCGCCGGCCAGCCGTGCTCACGCGTCTCGTTGCCCATCGTGAGATTGTAGAAGGCGCGCTCGTATCATCGGTCGATGCCTGATCGCCCCCGCATCGTGGTCACCCTGCACGGCCCTGAGCAGGCGGCGCTCGAGGAGCCGACCTGGGCCACCTTCGACGGATATCTCGACGCGGTGCGGCGCGCAGGGGGCGAGCCGATTGCGCTGGACCCGACCGCGACTGCCGCGGAGCGTCGCACGGCGTTCGCCACGATGGACGGGCTGCTTCTCCCCGGCGGAGCCGACCTCGACCCGTCGCTGTACGGCGAGGAGCCGCACCCGACGGCGGCCGTGGAGCCCGCGCGCGACGACCTCGAGCTCGAGGCCTGGAACGCCGCTCGTGAGCAGGGCGTCCCGATCTTCGGCGTCTGCCGCGGATTCCAGGCGATCAACGTCTTCTCCGGCGGCAGCCTCCTCCAGCATCTCGACGGCCACGACAGCCCCACGGCTGCGCCGGCGCCACATCCGCTGCATCTGGATCCGGCGTCGCGGCTGGCTGCGATCCTCGGCGAGACCGACCCGATGCTGCGCACCGAGGTGAACAGCTACCACCACCAGGCGATCCGGCCCGAGAGCCTCGCGCCGGGGCTGCTGCCGGTGGGCACGAGCCCGCACCCGGAGGGCGACCTGGTCGAGGCGCTCGAGTCCGCGGATCCGGGGGAGTGGCTGATCGGGGTCCAGTTCCACCCGGAGCGCGCCGAGTTCATCGGGCCGGAGTTCGGGCGCCTGTGGAAGGCGTTCGTCGACGCCGCGTGGAGCGCGGCGCATCGGTCCTGAGCGGAGGATGCTGTCGAAGTATTGAGGTCCTCTTGCTCACCGACTGCGGTGCGCGGGCTCCGCACCACGAATGACCAGATCCAGCGAAGGCGCGTCTTTGTGGAGCTCTACGTGTGGCCAAACCCCCATTCCACGACTTCTCGCTCGCCGTTGGTGTAGTGCACAATCACCTGCCCGGGACCTTCGTCATGGTCGCACACTGCTACGTCGCACGTGACCACGACCCGGGCAACCGGCGGGTGTCCCGGTGGCAGGCTGTGGGTGAGCGCGCTCGTGGCGCGATCTACGCATTCCACCTGTGTCATGCCTCCGCGACACTCGACGGGCACGCCGTTCACGGAGAGGCCGCAGCCAAAGAGGAAGGCGATCGAGCCCGTGAGGATCGCCGCTCCACTTCGCGGCTTCGGTCCGCGACGTCGCCGAGTCAGTTGCAGCATCGACCCGCGCTGCCTAGGCCAGGTCGACGAAGACGTTCTTGATCTCGGTGTAGAGGTCCAGGGCGTGCATCCCCAGCTCGCGCCCGATGCCGCTCATCTTGTAGCCCCCGAACGGCGCCTCGGTGTGCACGCTGCTGTTGGCATTGACCGATAGCACCCCGGCCTTGACCGCCTTGGCCACGCGCAGCGCCTTGCCGATGTCACGGCTCCAGATCGAGCCGGACAGCCCATACGGCGTGTCGTTGGCGAGCCGGATAGCCTCCGCCTCGTCGGCGAAGGGGATGATCGCGACCACCGGCCCGAAGATCTCCTCGCGCACGATCCGCATCTCGGTCGTGCAGGCGTCGAAGATGGTGGGCATCAGGTAGGCGCCGATGTCGAACGGGTCGCCGGTCGGCGCCTCGCCGCCGT
>CAZTAI010000259.1:0-2346 GCA_964611555.1 uncultured Chloroflexota bacterium
AGGCTGCCCGGGCACGGGCAAATCCCTACCGCTCCCCACCAGAGTACCCACAAGGTCAACCATTCTTCACGACCTCTCCAAACTCGCTTGCTTGGTTGACTTGCGGGACTACTGTTTCGATCTGAGCGCGTTGCGCGCTGCTTACCCGAGCCTTCTCCTCAAGGAGACATGACCATGCGCAACCGTGTCCTTCGAGTGCTACCCGTCAGCCTCGCGATCCTTCTGGCCGCCACCCCCGCGCTGGCGCACGATCCGTACGAGAGCCGAATCGAGGAAGGCAGGCATCGCCACCTCAAGGCCGCTCAGCAGGCTGGGGGAGCATCGGCCCTCGTCACCAATAACTTCGAAGTGGTGGGCCACGCGAACCTCGGAGGCGGAGTCCCGAACGGCGACGTGTTCGTCTTCGATCACGCCGACGCCGGCACGTTTGCGTACGTCGGCACCTGGAGCGCGCAGTGCACGGGCCAGGGCGCAAAGATCATCGACGTCAACGACCCGAGCAAGCCGAAGTGGACCGGCTTCGTCGGGGCGCGCAAGGGCTCCTCGCTCGAGGACGTGGTGGTCGCCACGCTTGCCGACGGCACGGAGGTGCTCGGCATCGGCGTCCAGGCCTGCGGGCGACGCGGGCAGGCCGGTCTGGCCCTCTACGACGTGAGCGACCCGCTGCACCCGACCGAGCTCTCCTTCCTCCCGACTGCGGGCGGGGGCGTACACGAGCTCGACATCGTCACGCGGCCGGACGGCACGACGCTCGCGCTGCTGGCCCTGCCGTTCGCGGAGATCCCGCCGTTCATCGCCGAGTTCTTCGGCATCCCACCCGAGGAGATCTCGGGCGAGTTCTGGGTCGTCGACATCACCGACCCGGCCAGCCCTCAGGTGCTCGCCGACTGGGGCATCTTCAAGGACAGTGAACTGCTCATCCAGGGTGGCAACGACGAGGTCGGGAGCAACTTCCAGGGGCTCGGCTTCTTCGCCGCCCACTTCGCGCACAGCGTGCGCGCCGCCGAGAGCGGGAACGTTGCATATGTCTCGTACTGGGACGGTGGGGTCATCAAGCTCGACATCTCCGATCCGACGGATCCGACGATCATCGGGCGGACGATGTACCCGATCACGGCCGATGGTGACGCCCACTCCATGACGCCGTTCGTCGACGAGACCGGCGCGACCTACATCCTCCAGAACGACGAGGACTTCGATCCCGGCCCGACGACGGCCGTCATGACGACATCGGCGACAGGAGCCGACCAGTTCCAGGCGATCATCGAGCCCTGGGCGCCAGTGGGCTTGGCCGCGCCACTGACCGATGACGCCGTGTACATCGCCGATGGCTGCAATCCCGCCGCCTACGCAGCGGCGGCCGGCAACATCGCCATCGCCGATACCGTCGATCCCTTCTACGTCCCTGACTTCGCCGATGCGCCCGAGTGCACGATCGGCGACCAGGCGAACTTCGCCGCGGCCGCCGGCGCCGTGGCGTTCATCAGCAATCTCGTACCGATCGATGACCCCTATCCGTTCGGTCCGGATGCCGATGTCTCGGGGTTGGGTATCCCGGTCCTCCAGATCGCCGACATCGACGAGATCGCCGACCGGATCGTCACGGCCGGCGGGACGGCCTCGGTGACCCTGACCCCGAATCCCCCGACCTGGGGCTACCTGCGCGTGTTCGCGGAGGTGAGCGATGGCGTCGCCCCCAGTGGATCGCTCGAGTGGAGGCAGGACGGCCAGTTCATCGGCCCGGCGACAACTGCGGCGGCAGGATCGTGGTCGATTCACAACACGGAGGTGGTCGGCAACAGGGCCTACTCGTCGTGGTACAGCGCCGGCATCGTGGCGCTCGACCTGACGAATCCGACCAGTCCCGTGCAGGTCGGCCAGTTCGTCCCTGACACCAGCCGGCGCCACGCGAACTCGCTCGGCACCGGACCGGCAGAGGTCTGGGGCGTCGCCCTGCACGACGGGCTCGTCTACGCCAGCGACATGCGGTCGGGTCTGTGGATCGTCAGGCCGACTGGGCCGGCGGCGGCCACCCCGTAGCAGCGCACGCCGGGCGGGCGCCTTGCTCGCCTGGCGTCCCCGCTACCTGCGAGCGGCGGATGCCCGACCGATCGGCGCCGGATCGTGTTCACGCCGGAGCCAGAACCGGAGCAGCTCGTCCTCGCCATGTGATTTCCCGCTGAGCGGGTCATTGAGCCGCTGACTGGCCGATCTTCCCGTTGACCGGGAGACCTGGCCACCCAGAGGCCCCGGGGCGCGCGTTGGATGGCCGTGCTGCCCGCCAGGCGGCAATCTCGGCCACTGAGCCGCCGAATGGCCCGCGACGCGAGAATTCAGCGCCGGGCA
>CAZTAI010000260.1:0-2344 GCA_964611555.1 uncultured Chloroflexota bacterium
CTGAGCCAGCGCGCGCGCCAGGCCCTCGCGGTCGGCGCGCTCGCGCGCGGAGCTGAAGGTCTCCGCCACAAGCGCGATGTCGGCCTCACCGAGCGCGGCCGCGAAGTCGTCGAAGAAGGCTCGTAGCCGGCTGGCCGTGTGCGGCTGGAAGCACGCCACCACGCGCCCCTTCGTCCGCGCGCGCATCGCCGCGATCGAGGCGCGGATCTCGGTCGGGTGATGCGCGTAGTCGTCGACGACGAGGACACCGCCTGCCTCTCCGAGCGTCTCCAGCCGACGACCCGGTAGGCCAAGCGTCCGGAGCGCCGCGGCCGCATCGCCCGGCGCCACACCGAGCCGGTGCGCCGCCACCACGGCGGCGGCCGCGTTGCGGAGGTTGTGGATGCCGGGGACCCCGAGGGCCAGGGGGACTGCGCGCCCATCGATGCGCAGCGTCGCCGCGGTCCCTTCGGCCGTCTCACGCACGTCGGTGATGGCGACCTCCGCGACGGCAGAGGTCCCGTACGTGACCACGTCGGCGCGGCCACGGAGGCGCTCGCGGGCTCGTCCCGCGAGGTGTAACGCGCCGGCATCATCGGCGCAGGCCACGACCGTCCCACCGGGGATGGTGCGGAGCGCGAACTCGAGGAACGCTTCGGCGTACTCGTCCGGCGTCGGAAAGTGGTCGACGTGGTCGTGCTCAACGTTCGTGACGACGGCCACCGCCGGCGACAGTGCGAGGAAGGTCCGGTCGTACTCGTCCGCCTCGATCACCAGCTCCGGGCCGCTCCCCACGTACGCGTTCGAGCCGAGCTCCTTCAGCTCGCCGCCGCAGATCAGCGAAGGGTCGCGCTGGCCGGCGCGCACGGCGGCCCAGGACATGGCGGAGCTCGTGGTCTTCCCGTGGGTGCCGGCGACGGCGACGACGACGCGGCCCCGCGCGATCTGCCTCCAGGCCTCGTGGCGGCGCCACAGCGGGATGCCGGCGGCCTGGGCCGCGGCCACCTCGGGGTTCTCGTCCCCGTAGGCGCTCGACCGGATCACCACATCGGCACCGATCACGTTCTGCGGGTCGAACCTCTCGTGGACCGTGACGCCGAGATCACGCAGCGACTCCGCGAGCGGCCAGCGACCGTTGTCGGATCCGCTCACCTGCGCATGCGACGCGAGGAGCCGCGCCACCGCGGACATGCCGGCACCGCCGATGCCGATCACGTGGTACCTCAAGCGCATCCACCGAGCGAGAGGAGCTCGCGCGCGATCGTCACTGCCGCTTCCGGCTTCCCGGCGGCACGCGCAGCGACCGCCATGCGCTCGAGCCTCGCGGGATCGTCGAGCAGACCGCGGACGATCGCGGCGAGCCGGTCCCCGTCGAGCACCCCTTCGCGGATGGTCGTCGCGGCACCGGCCTCCTCGACCGCGCGCGCGTTCGCGGACTGGTGCCCGCTGGCGGCCGCGCCGAACGGGATGAGCACGAGTGGCTTGCCGAAAGCCAGCGGCTCGCTGATCGAAGAGGAGCCCGCCCGGCCGACAACGAGGTCGGCGGCGGCCAGCGCCGCGCCCATTTCGTCGCGCAGGAATCCGTGGGGGTGGTACCTATCCCGCAGATCCTCCGGAAGCGACCTCTTGCGCGCCTCAGCCCGCGCGATGTGCGCCGGGCCGGTGTGATGCACGACGCTTGCGCGCCGGAGGATCTGCGGGAGCGCGGCCGAGAGCGCCTCGTTGATGCGCTCGGACCCCTGGCTTCCACCCGTCACGAGTACTACCGGCAGCGTGGCGTCGAGCCCCAGCGCGAGTCCACCGGCCTCCGCCGTCCAGCGCAGCAGCGAGCGCCGGATCGGATTCCCGGGCACGTGCGTCCGCTCGCGCGGCAGCCACGGCACGGAAGCCTCGAAGGTCGCGCCGATGCGCTGGCAGAAGCCTGCCAGCAACCGGTTCACGCGCCCGGGGATCACGTCACCGGTCCAGAGGTACACCGGGACCCGCAGGAGCCGCGCGGCGATGACGACCGGCAGCGTCACGAGGCCGCCGCTGGTGCAGCACACCCGCGGCCGGAAGCGCGCCATGTGGATCAGTGCGTCGACGATGCTCGGCACCAGAAGGAGCGCGCGCGTGACGAGCGACAGGCGCGAGTCGGGATCGCGCAGCGATGGCATCGGGATCGCGTGGAACCGGATCCCCGCCGCGGGGACGAGGTCAGCCTCTAGCCCGCGGCGACCGCCAAAGAACAGGAGCGCTGCGTCCGGAGCGAGCTCGCGGAGCGCCTCCGCGACCGCGAGCAGCGGGCTCACGTGCCCGCCCGTCCCCCCGCCCGCGAGGAGCACGCGGCAGACGTTCGCCGTCCTCTGATCCGCGGAGGGCTGCG
>CAZTAI010000261.1:0-2323 GCA_964611555.1 uncultured Chloroflexota bacterium
CGGTACGGCTGATGGAGCCGATCGTCCATCGCCGTGCGCAGCAGGCTCGCGTCGGAGGTGATCACCGCTGTCGCCAGCAGCGCGGACCGCGCGACCGCCGCCGCCGCCTCGCGGTGTGGCACGCTGGCCGGCAGGGCGGCCCGCATGCCCTCTGTCTGGCTCGTCCCGGCCGCGATGAAGAGGACCGGGATCCAGGCCTCCGGTACGTGGAATCGCCGCAGCATCGGCGTCGCACCGACCCCGCCCGCCACTGCGAGCGTGATCCCGCCGTACAGCGCCGCCGCGACGTTGTCCGGATGGCCCTCCAGCGTGGCGCCCAGCGTGAACAGCCCATCGGCATCGGGGGCCTGTCGGCCGGCTGCCGCTCCCAACAGGATGCCCGCCACGATGGCGGCGGCGCTGCTTCCGAGCCCGCGCGCCGCCGGGATCATGCTGCTGACCTCGATCCGCCAGGCGCCTGCGCCCTGCCCCGCGCCGTGTGCCAGGCGCAGTCCTTCGCGGAAGCCGCGCAGCAGCAGGTTCTGCTCGGGATCGTCAGTCTCAGCCGGGGCGCCCTCGCCATGGGCGTTGAGCAGGATCCCGGCATCGTCCCCTTGGTACAGCGCGGCGCGCAGCTTGAGGCTCAGCGCCGCGGCGAAGCAGTCGAAGCCGCTTCCCAGGTTTGCGCTGCTGGCTGGCACCTCCACGGTGGCAATGGGGCTGGGCATGCCGGCCGAGTATACGGAGGGTCAGTGGCCGCCCGACCTACACTCCTCTCGTGCGCCTGGTCCGAGCCTTTGCGAGTGTCGTGATCCTGGTGATAGGCGTCGCTGGGATCCCAAGCGCCACGTCGGCGCTCACTTGTGTGCGTCCATGGGGAGGGGCCGAACTCGCTGGTGCGCGGATGGCCCTGACGGAGGGCTTCGGCGCCGGCGATTTCGATGGCTTCTTGGTCGCGACCGCCGTGGATACCGAACGTGGATTGAGTGGCGAAGTGTCCGCGGCTACGTTCCAGGTCGCGGTGGCCTTCAATGCATCGGTAATTCCAGTGAGTCGCCTCGAGGTGGGGCCTCATGGGCCGCAAACCTCCTTCGTGCCGGGCCGCACGTACTTCCTGACACTTCACGACGGCACCGACCCTGCTTTCCCGTCCCTGTCTGTCCACCCATGCGGGCCGGCATTTGAGGTGTCATCGACGTCACAGTTGAACTTTCTACTGGGCCTACGGGATGACGAGACCGTTGTCGACGAGGAGCTGCTGTCGGAATTGCAGCAGGGCCTTCCGGGCCTCGGATTCGAAGTCCCACTTGTGGCAGTTGCAGGTGCGGCGTTGGCCCTGGTCGCAGGCGCTGGTCTGTTTCTGATGCCCAGGAGACGAGGCACCTCGGGGACCCCCTAAGGGACCACTATCTAATCAGCTCCCCGTGGCGGAAGCAGCTGACCAGGTGGTCGTTGACCAGGCCAGCAGACTGCATGAAGGCGTAGACGATGGTCGGGCCGACGAACGAGAAGCCGCGTTTCCGCAGGTCACGTGACATCGCACGGGAGATATCGGTCTCGGCAGGGACCGAGTCCATCGAGGTCCATCGGTTCTGGATGGGCGTTCCGTCGACAAACGACCACAGGTACCGGTCGAAGGCACCGGGCGCATCGGTCAGGCGGAGGTAGGCGCCCGCGTTGCCAATGACCGCTCGAATCTTGGCTCGATTGCGAACGATGCCGGCGTCTGCCAACAGGCGTGCCTCGTCGTCCGGACCGTAGCTGGCGATTCGCTCGGGATCCCAGCCGTCGAAGGCGCTCCGATATCCCTCGCGCTTGCGCAGGATGGTGATCCAGGCCAGCCCGGCCTGTGCGCCCTCGAGGTTCAGCAGCTCGAAGAGGCGGCGGTCATTGTGGAGCGGGACGCCCCACTCGGCGTCGTGGTAGGCGAGGGAGAGGGGATCGGCCGCCCCCCACGGGCAGCGGGAACGGGAGTCAGTCACACCCGGACGGGGAGGGACTTGAGACCGCGGATGATGTAGGTCGGCTTCCACTCGGGCTCGGCCAGCAGCTCGAGGCGCGGCATGCGGCGCAGGATCGTCTCGAAGGCGATCTGCATCTCCAGGCGGGCAAGCGGGGCGCCAAGGCAGAAGTGGATTCCGGCCCCGAAGCTGATGTGCGGGTTGGGCTCGCGGGCCAGGTCGAGCTCATCCGGGCGCGGGAAGGCGTCCGGGTCGCGGTTTGCGGACCCGAACATGAGCCCCAGCTCGGCCCCGCGGGGCACCTGGATGCCGCAGATCTCCGAGTCCTCCAGCACCCAGCGCTCGAACAGCTGAAGGGGCGTGTCGTACCGCAAGAGCTCCTC
>CAZTAI010000262.1:0-2314 GCA_964611555.1 uncultured Chloroflexota bacterium
AAGGGCGCGCTCGACGGCTTCTCCCTGCCGGGCAAGCTGGCCGACTGCCAGGAGCGGGACCCCGAGAAGTCGGAGCTCTTCATCGTCGAGGGCGACTCCGCGGGCGGCTCCGCGAAGCAAGGCCGTGACCGCCGCTTCCAGGCGATCCTCCCGCTCAAGGGCAAGATCCTGAACGTGGAGCGGGCGCGCGCCGACAAGATGCTCGGCAACGAGGAGATCCGCGCGCTCATCACCGCCGTGGGCACCGGCATCGGCGAGTACTTCGACATCAAGAAGCTCCGCTACGGGAAGACGATCCTCCTAGCCGATGCCGATGTCGACGGATCGCACATCCGCACGCTCCTCTTGACGCTCCTCTACCGGCACTTCCGCCCCCTCATCGAGGACGGACGCGTGTACATCGGGCTGCCGCCGCTCTTCCGGATCCAGCTGGGCAAGGAGATCCGCTGGGCCTACTCCGACGCCGAGCGCGACAAGTTCGTAAAGGAGCTGAAGTCAGCGGCCCGCGCGAAGCGCGAGGACCGCAAGGCCAAGAAGCAGGCCGAGCCGGCCGCCGCGACCAACTCGGACGAGGGCACCGACGACGGCAAGGGTGGTCGCGATCCGTCCATCGCGCGCTACAAAGGCCTCGGCGAGATGAACGCGGACCAGCTCTGGGACACGACGCTCAACCCGGACACGCGCACCCTGAAGCGCGTCAAGCTGGCGGACGCCGAGCAGGCCGACTTCGTATTCGACGAGCTGATGGGCAGCGAGGTCGAGGGCCGTAAGAAGTGGATCATGGCGAACGCC
The DNA here is from genome assembly GCA_964611555.1 of uncultured Chloroflexota bacterium. Taxonomy (GTDB): domain Bacteria; phylum Chloroflexota; class Limnocylindria; order P2-11E; family P2-11E; genus GWC2-70-10. The sequence continues at coordinate 793 of CAZTAI010000262.1, forward strand.
AAGAAGGCCGCGCTCGATATCTGATGCGAACTGGAGTGACGAGATGATCGACCGCGGAGAGGACCGCATCTTCCCGCAGGACCTGCAGACCGAGATGCGCCAGGCGTACCTCGACTACGCGATGAGCGTCATCGTGTCGCGCGCCCTGCCCGACGTGCGCGACGGGCTCAAGCCGGTGCAGCGACGGATCCTCTACACGATGCTCGAAGAGGGTCTTCGCCCGGACCGCCCGTTCCGGAAGTCGGCGAACGTCGTGGGCACGGTCATGGCCAGGTACCACCCTCACGGGAACCTGCCCATCTATGACGCGCTGGTCCGTATGGCCCAGGACTTCTCGATCCGCTACCCGCTCGTCCAGGGGCAGGGGAACTTCGGCTGCTTCAGCGGCGAGACCAAGGTCGAGCTGACGAACGGCGAGAAGAAGACGTTCCTCGAGCTCATCGACATGGTCCGCCACGGCCTGCGCGGCGACATCTTCACCATCGACCAGCACCGCAACGTGCGACTCAAGCCAGTGCGCGCCCCCCGCCTGGTGAAGCGCGACGACCCGGTCGTGAAGGTGACGCTCTCCAACGGCAACGACGTGGTCTGCACGCCCGACCACCGCTTCATGCTGCGCGACGGCACCTACCGCGAGGCGCAGGCCCTGCGGCCGAAGGATCAGCTGATGCCGTTCGCGCGCACGGCCATCCCCGAGCGCCTGCACCGCACCGGCGCGTTCCCGGTGCCCGCGAGCTTGCAGGTGCGCGTCGAGAGGGTCGAGCCGGCCGGCCGCGCGGACGTGTACGACCTGACCGTCGACGTGACGCAGAACTTCGCCCTGGCCGCGGGCGTCTTCGTCCACAACTCGGTCGACGACGACCCCCCCGCGGCCGACCGCTACACGGAGGCGAAGCTGGCGGCGATATCACTGGAGCTGCTCACCGACATCGACAAGGAGACCGTCGATTGGCAGCCCAACTACGACGGCCGTCACCAGGAGCCCAAGGTCCTCCCGACGCGTGTGCCCAACCTCATCGTCAACGGCTCCGCGGGGATCGCGGTCGGCATGGCGACCAACATCCCGCCGCACAACCTCCGCGAGATCGTCGAGGCGACCAAGAGGCTCATCGATGACCCAGAGCTCACGACCGACGACCTCTCGGAGACGGTGCTGGGCCCGGACTTCCCTGGCGGTGCCACGGTCTTCCGGTTCGAGGAGCAGAAGAACGTCGAGACAGGCGCGAGCGAGCGCGTAGACGCGATCCGCCGGGCCTACGCGACCGGCCGCGGGCGCATCGTGATGCGCGCGAAGGCGCACACAGAGGAGATCCGCAGCGGCCGCAGCGCCATCATCGTCAGCGAGCTGCCATATGTCGTGAACAAGGCCACGCTCATCGAGAAGATCGCTGAGCTGGTCCAGGCCAAGCGCCTGCAGGGCATCTCGGACCTGCGCGACGAGAGCGACCGCGACGGCATGCGGGTCGTCATCGAGATCAAGCGGGACGATGACCCCGGCCGCGTCCTGAACAGCCTCTACAAG
>CAZTAI010000263.1:0-2303 GCA_964611555.1 uncultured Chloroflexota bacterium
GCGGTCCTTCCCTCTCCTCAACACCGGAGGAAGTCTATCCGTTACACCAAGCCGCTCGACTCACTGGTCAGCCGGCGAGGATCGCGGGCCTAACATCTCGACGTGCGTCGCTATCACGGCTTCATGGCCGACAACGCCCGGTGGGAGCGCTTCCGGCTGCGGCCCGACGACGTAATCATCACCACGCCATCGAAGTGCGGCACGACGTGGATGCAGACGATCGTCGGCATGCTCCTTCGCGACCGCGTTGATCTGGGCGCGCCGATCGGCTTGATCTCGCCCTGGCTGGACATGCTGATTCGGACCGAAGAGGAGGTCTACGCCCTGCTCGACGCCCAGACTCAGCGGCGCTTTATCAAGACCCATACCCCGCTGGACGGTCTGCCATTCGACCCGTCGGTCACCTACATCGCAGTGATTCGGCATCCACTTGACGTCGCCCTCTCGGACCGCGACCACATGGCCAACATGCTCAGAGAGCGCGCGGTCGAGATGCGTGTGGCGGCCTCGGGCCCGTTCGAGCCGGCCGCCCAAGCAGAGGAGGCACCCGAGGATCCGGCTGGGTCGTTGCGCTGGTTCATCGATAACGACCGGGAGCCAACCGGCAGCGGGCCCTACGGTTTGGCGGACTACTGCCAGCAGGTACGCACTTACTGGGACGCTCGGGCTGAGCCAAACGTCCACCTCTTTCACTACGCCGACATGTGGAATGACCTCAATTCAGAGATGCGACGAGTGGCTGCCGCGCTGAAGGTTGGGGTTGACGAGGCGCGCTGGCCGGCGTTTGTGGAGGCGGCGACCCTGACCTCCATGCGAGCGCGGGCGTCCCAGGCGGCGCCCGATGCTCATCTCGGGCTATGGCAGTCTGTAGAAGGCTTCTTTCGAACCGGCGGTACGCGCGACTGGGCATCCTTGCTCAAGCCCGAGGACATCACCCACTTCGAGCAACGGCTTGTTCAGCTCGCCGGAGATGCCTACGGGTGGGTCACCCGCGGTCGCAGCGGCCTGTCCGACGCCTGACCAGGGTCGTCGCGAGTGGCTCCCTCAGCGGACTCGGCAGCGGACCACTTCGCCGCTATCGACATGCAACTTCCCACCGTCCTCGCCCCGCAACATCAATGCTCCACTCTCGGGATCCACGCCGGTGCCAGTGCCAGACAACGTCTCGCCGCCCATCTCGACGGCCACCCGGCGCCCGGTCGTGCGCTGCGCGACCGACCAGCCCGCTGCATCGAAAGTGCCCTGCTTGAGCGCTTCGTAGCGCGGCTCGAGGCGGGCCAGGAAGCCATCGAGGAGGGCTTCGTTATCGATCGGTCGCCTCCCTGCAAGCTCGCGCAGGCTGGTCATGGTCCGCGACAAGGCCCACGGGAAGTTGACCGCCGCCCAATTGGTGTTGATGCCGATTCCGATGACGGCCGACTTGACGCGCCTGCCGCTGGTGACCGACTCGCCGAGGACGCCGGCAACCTTGTTCACGCTACCGTCCTGCGCATCGGCGACCAGATCGTTGGGCCACTTCAGCCAGATGGTCCCGTCCTTGAGCCCGGCCTGCTCCTCGGCTGCGTCGCGCATGGCGAGTGAAACGATCGCCGCCAAGCGCCACCCGTGTCTTGGAGCAAGATGCTCGGGCTTGAAGCCGACCGACAGGAGCAGCCCAGCGCCGGGCGGTGCCACCCAGTCCCGACCCTGGCGGCCGCGACCGGCAGTCTGGTAATCGGCCACGGCGATCGCCACTTCGTCGGTGCCCTCATCGAGCCACTCGCGGACGACTCGCTGGGTCGAATCGACGGCCCGGAAGCGTTCGAGTCTGTGTGGAAAGGTCATTGTGTCCTGGTCGCCGCCGCGGTCTGTTCGACGAGACGCGCACCGTGGGCCACGGGCTTCACCACCACTGCCCGCCCATTCAGGTCAAGGCCCGCCGCCGCGCCGGCCATCGCATCGGCCACGCGCTTGGCGACGGACTCGTCGTCGGCCAGCGCGATGACGGTCGAGCCCGCACCGGAGAGCGAGGCACCAAGTGCGCCGGCATCACGCGCGGCACGAACGAGATCGGGCAGCTGCGGGAAATGCACGAGGCGATAGGGCTCGTGGAGACGGTCATCGCTCATCGCGGCCAGCAGATCGAGGCGCGAACCCGACGCGAGCGCGGCGACGACCATAGCCGTGCGCCCGACGTTGTGGGTCGCGTCCCGGTGCGAAACGTTCTCTGGTAGGGCGTCGCGCATCCGCTCCGTCCGCAACGCCATGTCGGGAATGAACAGGGCCGCAACGAGCGACAAGGGTGGGTCGAAGCGCGCCGGGCG
>CAZTAI010000264.1:0-2299 GCA_964611555.1 uncultured Chloroflexota bacterium
CATTTCACCGCGCTCTCGAGTGAAACGTTCCCGCTCTTCCGGAACGACGCCCGCGGCGCCTTCGTCGAGACGACGCAGTCGAGCGGTCTGGCGACGCTGACGGCGAAGTCGTCGGGCTGGTGCTCGATCGTCGCGGACATCGATAACGATGGCAGGAAGGACATCTTCACAGCCAACTCGCACGCAAACGATCGAATCGGCGAGTTCGAAGCCATTGGTTGGAAGCAGGCCAACAGCCTCTTCATCAACGACGGTCAGGGCCGGTTCCGCGACGCGACAGCCGAATCCGGTCTCGCCGGCGCCGTGGCAGTGCACCGCGGATGCGGTGTCGCCGATTTCAATGGTGACGGCCGTCTGGATCTCGTCGTGCTGGCGCTCGGTACGCGGGCAGAGCTGTGGCAGAACGAGAGCGCCCCCGACAACCGGTGGCTCATCGTCCGGCCGTCTGGCACGAAGAGCAACCGCGACGGCATTGGCGCCCGCGTGATCGTCGGCAACCAGGTCCGCACGATGACGACCGCGTCCGGCTACGCCTCTTCTTCACACGCGGGCGTCCACTTCGGGCTGGGGACTGCCACGGACTCCGTTCGCGTCGAGATCCAATGGCCTTCGGGCACGCGCCAGACTATCGACAATGTGAAGACGAATCAGGTGGTTGAGATAAGGGAAAAATAGTTGCCAGTTGCCAGTTACCAGCTACGAGCCAGACCTTAGCTGAACGCTTTAGAGCTGGAAACTGGAAACTGGAAACTGGAAACCGGAAACCGGAAACTGGAAACTGCAAACTGGCAACCTACTTTGGCGGCGTGATGGCCCGCTGGCCCGCCGCCGCGCCGCGCTCCTGGGCCGCTCGCTGGATCTCCTGCGACCGCGTGAGCAGAGCCGCGGCCTTGTCCTTCTGCCCCACACCCGTGTACGCGCGCGCGAGCTGGACGTGCAGACTGCCATCGTTGTCGTCGGCGAGCTGCGCCTCGATCAACGGAATGGCCGCGGCGAAATCTCCCTTCTGGAGGTGCGCGCGGCCGAGCGCAAGCCGCGGCATCGGGTCGGACGGTTCGCGCTCGGACGCGCGCTGCAGTACGGGCAGCGCCTCGTTGACTCGCTGCAGCTGCAGCAGCGAGTCGCCGTACACCACGAGCAGCCGCGGGTCGTCGGGGTTGGCCTTGACGAGCGGCGACAGAGTGGCGACCGCCTGCTCGTATTCGCGCGCAGAATAGTACGTCGTCCCCAGATCGTCGAGCAGCTCGGGATCGCCGGGCGCAAACACAAGCGCCGCCTCGAGCTCCGCGATGGCGTCGGTATACCGGCGCTCGGCGCGAGCCCGCGTGGCACGCACGTCTCTCCGCTCGCGCGAGTCGGCCAACCCGTCGAGCCGCCTGAAGGCCGCGAGCGCCAGTTCGGTCGCGGCGCGCGCGCGCCAGTACCGCGATTCCGCATCTGTTCCGGCCAGCGCGGCGGCGAGCGCCGGACGATAGCGTCCGGCGCGAAACTCGCACAGCGCCTTGTGCCTGGGGCAGTCGGCGGCCGACAGGCGACCGCTCGCTCGCTCCCGCGCCGCCCAATCGTCGTGGCCCGTCTGCTTGTAGATGCGCGCGACCGAATCATGGATGCTGACCATCGACGGCAGCCACTCGATCGTCGTTCGATAGATGGCGAAGGCATCGGTCAACCGGCCATCGGCCAGCAGCGCATCGGCGACGAGCAGCTGCCGCCAGGGCACGTCGTCCGGCCCTTCATCGAACGTGCCCATAGCGTCCTGCGCCACCGCGTTGTACGCGTGACCGAGCGCATACCAGCCGGCCGGAAGTTTCGGCGCAAGCTCGGTCATTCGGCGCAGTTGCGCCACGGCGTCGGTGTGTCGCCCGACAGCGGCGTACGCCGACGCGAGCATCCGACGGTGCTCGAGCTCCGCCGGGCGCGCGGCCACCACTCGCTTCAGAGGCTCAATGGCCTTCTCAGGCTGACCAAGCGCCAGATAGCTCGAACCGAGAAACACGTTGGCCGGGACCAACGCGGGTCTCAGCGCGATGGCGCGCTCGAGCGGCGCGATCGCCTCGGTCTCGTGACCACCCATCGCGAGCGCCATGCCGAGATTCATCAGCAGTCCCGGCTCGTCGGGGAGGGCTTGCAGCAGTTCCCGATAGATGCGCGCAGCCTCATCGAACCGACCGTCGTTCAGTGCCCGGACACCCGCCTGGCTGCGCGTGGCGAGATCGCCCGACTGAGCCCTCGCCGCTGCGCGCTGAAGCGCCTGCGGCCCGCGCGAGGAGAGCGAGTCTTCGAGCGCCGCAGCGCGAGC
>CAZTAI010000265.1:0-2287 GCA_964611555.1 uncultured Chloroflexota bacterium
CACACCATCGCGCGCCTGATCCGCGGCGCCAGCAAGGAGACCATCGCGATCCCCTCCGCGCTGGCGCCGCTTGCGAAGGCGGGCGCCTGGGTGCTGGACCACATCCCCGGACAGGAGGGGTTCGTCAAGCCGTGGATGATCGACCGCGCGAACGACCACTATGCGCTCGACATTACGCGCGCCCGCACCCTGCTCGGATGGGAGCCGAAGCGCTCGCTGCGCGAAACGCTGCCGAAAATGGTGGCGGCGCTGAAGGCCGATCCACTCGGCTGGTACCGCGAGAACGAGCTGGAGCCTCCGTCCAAACTCGAGAAGACGGTCGGAAAGTCCGAGGCGACTGCCACGGCGGCGGCTCCCGGCGACGCGACGATGGCGATGGCGATGGTGCACGGCCAGGGCGCACCTTGGGCGCATTTTGCCAACATGACACTGGGCCTGTGGCTCATCACCAGCGCATTCGCGCTCGGATACCGCAGCCCGGGGCTCCAGGTGAGCGACGTCACGAGCGGAACGCTCGTCATCCTCCTCGCAGCGCTCTCGCTCTCGCGCCGACCCTTCTGGAAACTGTGGGCGCCGTGGGCGAACTCACTGGTCGGCCTGTGGTTGCTCTTTGCCCCCCTCGTCTTCTGGGCGCCCGAGGCCGCCGTTTACGCCAACGACACGCTCGTCGGCGCGCTGGTCGTCGTGTTCGCCATCCTGGCGCCGGGGATGCCGATGGCACCGGGGATGAGCATGGAGCCCGGCCCGGACGTGCCGCCGGGCTGGTCCTACAACCCTTCCAGCTGGCCGCAGCGGGCGCCGATCATCGCGCTCGCGCTCGTCGGCTTTTTCCTCTCGCGGCAGATGGCCGCGTTCCAGCTCGGCCACGTCGCCACGCTCACCGACCCGTTCTTCGGGATCGGCACGGAGCGCGTGCTGACCTCCGACGTCTCGCGCGCCTTCCCCATCCCCGATGCGGGACTCGGCGCCGTCGCGTACATGGTCGAGTTCCTGATGGGCTTCATGGGCGACAAGCGCCGGTGGCGGACGATGCCGTGGATGGTCACGTTCTTCGGCATCCTCGTCGTTCCGCTCGGCATCGTCAGCATCACGCTGATCATCCTGCAGCCGCTCGCGGTCGGGGCCTGGTGCACGCCGTGCCTCATCGCCGCCGCCGCGATGCTCATCATGATCGCCCTCACGCTCGACGAGGTCGTGGCGATGCTGCAGTTCCTCGTCCAGGCCCGCCGGGAGGGGCAGCCGCTGTGGCGCACGTTCTGGCTGGGGGGCACCCTGCGGGACCTGCCGGTCACCGGTCCCGTTCGCCCCGACGTGGTGAGCGCCAAGGCGATGGTCTGGGGAGTCGCCCTCCCCTGGAACCTGCTCCTGAGCGTGGGCCTCGGCGTTTGGCTCATGCTCTCGCCTTCAGTGCTTGGAAGCGCCGGCGCGGCCGCCCACAGCGACCATCTCATCGGGGCCCTGATCGTGACCATTGCCGTGATCGCGCTGGCCGACGTGGGCCGCGCAATGCGCTTCATCAACATCCTCTTCGGCGCCTGGGTGATCGCGGCGCCGTGGGTCCTGGGCGGAGCCACGCCCGCCTCGAGGTGGAGCGGCGCGATCGCCGGGGCGCTGGTGATCCTGCTCAGCCTGCCGCGAGGACCGGTGGGCGAGCGCTACGGCACGTGGGAGCGCTTCATCCGGTGACCTGGCGGGAGGGTGTGACACCATGAAACCAATAATCGGCAACCGCGCGCCGGGCATCGCGATCGAGTTCCCGGTGACCAGCACTCGCGACGTCTCCTCGAAGTTGGCGTTCGGACCGGACTTCGAGTGGAAACGCTGATCGCGCCTCGGAAGGAGATACACGATGAAACAACTTGGGGGGTGACGGGGTGCCCGTGGCGGCGAAGATCGCGTCGCGGATCTCTGCCACGCGGTCGCGATGCGTGAAGATCTCTATCCGCACGTGCTCGGTCATCCAGTCGCGGCTGAAGAAGTCGGCGTACTCGCCGTAGCCTTTCACGCGCGTGATGGTGACACCCCGGACGCCGGTGGCGATGAGATTCTTCTCGACAGCCTCGAGTGTCAATGCCCTAATGATTGCCGTGATCTTGCGGAACTCCACGGTTTCATCGGCGAGTAGGTGGTCCGGTAGTGACGCAATGGTTTTAGTCTTCACTCCTACGATAGGCCCGCGACCTGAGCGTCGGCTGAAGCCGACCTGAGCGTCGGCTGAAGCGTAGGGCCACCCGTGGTCGGGCCGGACTGGTAGAACAGTGCTGCGCGCCCTGACTGATGTCACTCA
>CAZTAI010000266.1:0-2263 GCA_964611555.1 uncultured Chloroflexota bacterium
CGATCTACGCCGAGGGGCAGCGCCGCTACGTCGAGTCGCTCTCCGCATACGCGCGGCAGTTCTTGGGTCAGATGGAGAAGCCGGACGTGGACCTGATCGAGGGCCTCTCGCCGGCCGTTTCGATCGACCAGAAGGGCACGACGCGCAACCCGCGCTCGACCGTCGGCACGGTCACCGAGATCTGGGACCACCTGCGGCTGCTGTTCGCCCGCGTCGGAGTCCCGCATTGCCCGACCCACGGCATCCCCATCGTGGCCCAGACGCCGCAGGAGATCGTCGACCGCATCTCGGAGTACCCGGAGGGCTCGCGCCTCCTCGTCCTCGCACCGCTCGTGCGCGACCGGAAGGGTGAGCACCAGCAGCTGATGGCGACCGCGCGCCGTGCGGGGTTCGCACGCGTGCGCGTGGACGGCACGGTCCGCGATCTCTCGGACGACATCCAGCTCGACAAGATGAAGAAGCACACCGTCGAGGTCGTCGTCGACCGTTTCGTGGTCCCACCAGCCCCCGAGCTGGACGAGGTCCGGCCGCGCCTGACCGACTCAGTGGAGACCGCGCTGCGTCTTGGAGAGGGCCTCGTCCTCGTCGCGCCGGCAGAGCCTTCGGAGGGCGCAAGCACTGCCGAAGCGGAAGGAAGGTGGCGCGCCGAAGGCGCGCCGACAAGGGCGGGAAAGCGGCGCGCCGCAGGCGCGCCGACAACGGCGCGGCTCTTCTCGCAGCGGCTGGCCTGCCCACACGGCGACTTCTCCATCGGCGAGATCGAGCCGCGCACGTTCTCGTTCAACTCGCCGCACGGCGCCTGCCCGACCTGCACCGGGCTCGGCACGCGCCTGGAGCCCGATCCCGATCTGGTCCTGGCCAATCCAGACCTGTCGATCCGCCAGGGCGCCATCCTCCCTTGGGCCAAGACGAGCGGCATGGCGCAGTACCGCCTGGCCGCGTTGACCGGTCTGTCGAAGAAGCTCGGCTTCTCGCTCGACACCCCGGTGAAGGACCTTCCCAAGAAGGCGGTCGATGCGGTGCTGAACGGGTTCGAGGACTCGCTGCGCCTCACCTACGAGAACCGGAGCGGGCAGAAGCGGTCGTACGAGATCGAGTGGGAGGGGGTGCTCCCGCGCCTCGAGCGCGACCACCGCGAGACCACGTCCCAGCACATCCGAGAGGACATCGAGCGCTACATGAGCGAGCGGCCGTGCCCGACGTGCAAGGGCAAGCGTCTGCGGCCCGAGACGCTCGCCGTGCTGATCGGCGAGCGCAGCATCGTCGACATCAGCGAGCTCACGGTCGGCGAGGCGCTCGAGTGGGCCACAGAGATCGAGCGCGACCGAGGCCCGCTCGGCGGGCGCGAGCGGACGATCGCGCGCCAGGTGCTCAAGGAGATCCGCCAGCGCCTCGGCTTCCTGATGGACGTGGGCCTCGACTACCTCACCCTCGACCGCGCGGCCACGACCCTCTCGGGCGGCGAGGCGCAGCGCATCCGCCTCGCGACCCAGATCGGCTCGGGCCTGATGGGCGTCCTCTACATCCTTGATGAGCCCTCGATCGGACTGCACCAGCGAGACAACGCCCGGCTCATCCGAACGCTGTTGGGCCTTCGCGATCTCGGGAACACCGTGATCGTCGTCGAGCACGACGAGGAGACGATCCGCACCGCGGACTGGGTCGTCGACATCGGGCCGGGCGCCGGCGAGCACGGGGGCCGCGTCGTAGCGGAGGGGCCGCTCGAGGACATTCTCGCTGAGCCGGGATCGATCACGGGCGCCTATCTCTCCGGCCGCCGCAGGATCCCGCTGCCGCCGGTGCGACGCACTCCGCGGCGTGAGGCGCTCGTGGTGCGCGGGGCGAGCGAGCACAACCTGAAGGACGTCGACGTCAGCATCCCGCTCGGTGTGTTCGTGGCCATCACGGGCGTCTCCGGCAGCGGGAAGAGCACGCTCGTGAATGAGATCCTCTACCGGCGCCTGGCGCAGGTGCTCTATCGCGCGAAGGACCGGCCGGGCAAGCACACGAAGGTCGAGGGGATCCAGCACATCGACAAGGTCATCGACATCGACCAGTCGCCGATCGGCCGCACCCCGCGCTCGAACCCCGCGACCTACACCGGGCTGTTCACTCCGATCCGCGACCTCTTTGCGCAGGTACCCGAGGCGCGACTGCGTGGCTACACACCAGGTCGCTTCTCCTTCAACGTGAAGGGCGGCCGGTGCGAGGCCTGCCAGGGTGACGGCGTCATCAAGATCGAGATGCACTTCCTGCCAGATGT
>CAZTAI010000267.1:0-2257 GCA_964611555.1 uncultured Chloroflexota bacterium
ATTCGGCGTCAGCGCTGTGTTCTCAGACCACGAGCAGTTGGTGAATCAACGAGACGTCGATGTCGTCGCCGTCACGGTCAAGGTCCCGCACCATCGAGAGCTCGTCTCCGCGGCGCTCGCGGCCGGCAAGGCGGTCTATTGCGAGTGGCCACTCGGCCGCGATCTCGACGAAGCGCGAGCGATGGCGGCGCTTGCCGCCGACCACGGGGCGCGTACGGCGGTCGGGTTGCAGGCCCGCCAGGCCCCGGCGATCGAGTTTGTGCAGGGGCTGCTCCGCGACGGATATGTCGGAGAGGTCCTGTCAACGACGATGATCGGGTTATCGGTCCCCGGCGATGTCGTGATTCAGCCAAACGTCTACATGTTGGACGAGCACAACGGTGCGAACTTGCTCACCGTGGCCGTCGGCCACAGCCTGGACACCCTGAACCATGTCCTGGGCGAGTTCGCCGACCTGTCGGCCGTGTCGGCGATTCGCCGGCCGCTGATTACCGCCGAAGAGACTCGGGAGCAGATCACAAAGACGGCGGTCGACCAGATTGCAGTGGTCGGCACCCTCATGTCCGGGGCGACGGCCAGCATCCACATCCGTGAGGCTGTGGCCGGCGGTATCGGGTTCCTGTGGGAGATCAACGGAACGGACGGCACGCTCCGGATAACCGCCGAAGCCGCACTTCCCGAGATCTTTCCCCTGACCGTCGCGGGTGCACGTGGCCATGGCGACCCCGCCGACCTTGTCGTTCCAGCCGCCCTGACGCGCCGATGGCCCTCGCTGACCAGCCTCGAAGGCGCGCCCGCCTTCAACGTTGGGCGTGCCTATGCCGCGTTCGCGGCAGACATCCACAACGGGACTCATACCGTGCCGGACTTCGCCGACGCCGTCCGACGCCACGAGCTCATCGCCGCGATCGAGCGGTCCGCGGCATCCGGGGAACGCGTGAAGGCGTAGCCCACGGCGCCGAGCCGGGTGGGGCTCGTGATGGTTGAGTCACAGCGCGCCGGTCGTGGTCGAAGCCTATCGCGGGCCCGATGCCGAATCGCTCAACTCCCTTGCCATCTCGCCGAACAGCACCGTGTGCCGATCGATGTCCGCCTCCGTGGCCTGCGGGGCGACCAGCGCCATGTTGTGGAACGGGGTGAGGAGCACGCCGCGGTTGAGCGCGTAGAGGTGCGTGAAGCGCTGGAGGGCGAAGTCGTCCATCGCTGCCGCCTCGGCGCCGTTGCGTGGACGATCGGGGCCGAACAGGTATTCGGCGCGGCAGCCGAGGCCGGTGACGTGCCACGGGAGCCCGGTTTCGTCCAGCGCAGCCTGGACGCCATCGGTCCAACGTTGCGCCAGCGGGATGGTGCGGGCATAGGCCTCCTCGGTGAGCACGGAGCCGAGGGTGGCGCGCATGGCGGCGAGGCTCAGCGCGTTGCCGGCCAGTGTGCCGCCGATGCCGCCGACGTCGGTGTGCTCGAGCTCGATCGACGCTGAGACGCGCGTCGCGACCGCTTCCGTGAAACCGTAGGTGCCCGCCGCGAGGCCCCCTGCGATCGGCTTGCCGACGACCAGCATGTCGGGCTCGAGCCCCTCCGCCCGCGTGTAGCCGCCCGGACCGGCGCAGATCGTGTGCGTCTCGTCGAGGATGAGCAGCGTCTCGTATTGCCGGGTCAGGTCGCGCAATGCCGTGTGATAGCCGGGCTCGGGGTGGACGATGCCGATGTTCGTCATCACCGGCTCGGCGAGGACGGCGGCCACATCGCCGTAAGCCAGCGCGGCTTCGAGCGCGTCGAGGTCGTTCCACTCGACCACACGGGTCGTGAGCGCCGGGTCGACGGGAGGGCCGAGGTTCCCGTCGCGCGCGACCGGTCGGCCGTCGCGAATGGTGATGAAGGTCTCGTCGACGGTCCCGTGGTAGCAGTAGTTGAAGACCAGGATCTTCGAGCGCCGGGTGATGTGGCGGGCCAGGCGGATCGCGAAGCGGTTGGCATCCGTGGCGGTCAGGGTGAACTGCCAGAACGGGAGGCCGAAGCGGCGCTGCAGCTCCTCACCGACCCAGATCGCGTCCTCCGTCGGGAGCATGAAGGTGATGCCCCGCTTCAGCTGATCGTGGATGGCCGTGACGGTGGCGGCGGGGGAGTGACCGGTCATTGCGCCCGTATCGCCCAGGCACAGGTCGACATACTCGTGGCCGTCGACGCAGCTGAAGCGGCCGCCCTCGGCATGGTCGACGAAGGGCGGGAATGCGCCCGGCCACTTGCTCATCCAGTTCAT
>CAZTAI010000268.1:0-2250 GCA_964611555.1 uncultured Chloroflexota bacterium
AGAGGAGCTGCCCCCAGTACGAGAGGACCGGGGTGGGCGGACCGATGGTGTACGAGTCGTCCTGCCAAGGGCGCTGCTCGGTAGCTATGTTCGTTCCGGATAACCGCTGAAAGCATCTAAGTGGGAAGCCGACCTCAAGATGGGCTCACCCTCTGCGAAAGCAGGTAAGGCCGCAGGTAGAGAACCTGTTCGATAGGCGCCAGGTGGAAGGGCCGCAAGGCTCGGAGCTGAGGCGTACTAACGGCCGAGAGGCTTGACCTATTTCAGCACCCAGCCGGACAGTCGTGTCCGGCGAACAGGGTACGGATACTCGCGATCGTCTTCCTCTTCATCTGCTCGTAAGCGAAGGCCCCCGGATACGTCCGGGGGCCTTTGTCGTTCTCGGCCGACTTCGATAGAATGGAGACCTCGGTCCTTGGAGCGACGGGGTCACACCCGTTCCCATCCCGAACACGGCAGTTAAGCCCGTCAGCGCCGAAGATACTTGGGACGCAGGTCCTCGGGAAAATAGGTCAGGGCCGGGAATGAAACGACCTCCTCCCGCGAGGGAAGAGGTCGTTCTTCATTTCTGGTGAAGCGCAAGGCGATCCCGATAGACGCGGCGTGCCGACACATCCCGACGACGTTCGCCGGCGTATCGCGCCGGACGAGGTCCAGACCCAGATCATCCTCGGCTCGCTCCTCGGTGACGCGACGCTCTTCGGACCGGCGGGGAGGCGGCGCCTCAGCATCGTCCACGCGATGACCCGTCTCGCGTACGCGAGCTGGAAGCACGACCAGCTCGCCAGCCTGGTCGCCATGCCCCTCCGCTCGGACGGCGACCTGGTCTGGTTCGACACGATCGCCCACCCGTTCTTCGACGACCTCGAGCCCCTCTTCGACCGCACCAGCGGTGTGGCCAGGATCCGGCGCGAGCGCGTCCTTCCGCGGCTCGCGCCACTCGGCCTCGCGGTCTGGATGAGCGACGTCGGTCGTTCGGAGCTGAATGCGGCCCTCTTCCTCCCCGGCCAGGCGCGGCTGGCGCTCTCCGCCTAACGGCCAAGGGCGATCAGCGAAGATGGATCGATCGTGGGGATCCGATCCGGAACGGAGACGGCTCTCGCTCTCGATCCGCGCACGCGTCCGAGATCGCGCTCAGTAGGTCGCACATCACGCGATCTCTCAGGATCGCGGTTGTATGATGTGAACAAGATGGCCCGCGCCCGAATGACAGTGGTCGGATGCCGCTAATGGGTCCGTTCGACCGATTCAACGATCGCGCTAAGCGCGTGCTCGCGCTCGCCCAGGACGAGGCCATCCGCTTCAACCACAACTACATAGGCACCGAGCACCTGCTTCTGGGGCTCGTCCGCGAGGGCGAGGGCGTCGCGGCGCGCGTTCTCGACTCGCTAGGGGTCGAGCTCTCCAAGGTCCGGACCGCCGTCGAGTTCATCATCGGCCGCGGCGACTCCACGACCGCCCCGAACGACATCACCCTCTCGCCGCGCACCAAGAAGGTCATCGAGCTGGCCATCGACGAGGCCCGCAAGCTCGGTCACAGCCACGTCGGCACCGAGCACCTGCTCCTCGGCCTGGTCCGGGAGGGGGAGGGCATCGCCTCCGGGGTCCTGGAATCGCTGGGCGTCTCGCTCGAGAAGGTCCGGCACCAGGTCATCGCGACGCTCGGCCAGCAGAACCCGCAGGCCGCGGAGACCGCGGCGGCCGGCAAGTCGTCCACCTCCAAGACGCCGACCCTCGACCAGCTCGGCGTCAACCTCACAGCCATGTCCAAGGCGGGTCAGCTCGACCCGGTCATCGGCCGAGCGAAGGAGATCGAGCGCGTCATCCAGATCCTCTCGCGCCGGACGAAGAACAACCCCGCGCTCATCGGTGAGCCCGGCGTCGGCAAGACGGCGATCGCCGAGGGCCTCGCACACCGGATCGTGAAGGGCGATGTGCCCGAGACGCTTCAGGGAAAGCGGGTGCTCACGCTCGACATCGGGTCGCTCGTTGCCGGAACCAAGTACCGCGGCGAGTTCGAGGAACGCCTCAAGAAGATCATCGACGAGCTCCGGCACGCGCACGACGTGATCCTGTTCATCGACGAGCTGCACACGCTCGTCGGCGCGGGCGCCGCCGAGGGCGCGGTCGACGCCGCGAACATCCTCAAGCCGTCGCTCGCGCGCGGCGAGCTCCAGTGCATCGGAGCGACGACGCTCGACGAGTTCCGCAAGTACATCGAGCGCGACGCCGCACTCGAGCGCCGCTTCC
>CAZTAI010000269.1:0-2241 GCA_964611555.1 uncultured Chloroflexota bacterium
AGGTCGAGGTCCTTGGGGGCCTCGTCAGGCAGGACCCAGCGGATGTAGCTCTTACCCCACTTGCCGTGCATGGCGTTGGCCTCATCCGTTGCGCGGGTGAAGGCCGCGTCGAAGGCCGATAGGTCGCGAGCGGTCGCGGCGGCGAGCACAGGCTCGATGAGCTCGGACTCGAACCGCGCGAGGTCGCCGGCGTACTTCGGCCGGACGAGCGCGAGCCGGCGCTGGATGCCGCGCACCCGCCGGGCGAAGTAGCCGGCCAACTCCCAGTTGCCGCCGCGCGCCGCGTAGGCGCACTTCCACCAGGCGTCACCGACCAGCGCCATGAGATCGCCGGTGCTCGGGAGCGCCTCGGCCAGCTCTTCAAGAGAGATGTCGCCGTGCGGGGTGCGGATGCGTTCCACTCGGTCACGATAGGGTCGGAGCGGTGAAGCGGGAGCACGGCACGCTGCTGCAGGCGGTACGCAACCTCGTTCGATCGCCGCGACCGCTTGCCGAGCGCTTCGGTATGGCGGTGCGCAATGGCCTGCGCCGGTTCGGTCCTCCGCCTCAGGAGTGCTGCGGCAACCTCGGCGAGCCCGGTTGCTGACGCGCCGCATCCGGCGGGCGGTCGCCCGCGACGCGAGCGCATGACCGCTAAGATCGACTCCTCATGAGAGAGATCCTGGAAGGCCGCCGCATCGGCTTCGCGCTCCGCCCGCTCTTCGGCGCGATCGCCCTCGGCCTGGGGATCGGGGTCACCTTGCTGGACCTCATGTCCTGGTTCGCCTGGGGTTCGCGCGAGACCAACGGCTTCGTGATCGGCGCGTACTGGCTGGCCATTGGCACGGCCGTCGTCGTACTTCTGGCGACGATCACCGCTCTCGTCGAGATGGGCGACGCCCTCCAGGATGACCGGTCGCTGGCGCGTCTCGACGTGGCCGCCGCCGGCGTCGCCACCATCCTCTACGTCGCGACCTCGGCCCTGCGCTCGTTCGACCTCGGCAACGCGGCGCCACTGCCCCTCGCCTTCCTGATGGCCATCGCCGGGCTTCTCGCTCTGATCGTGGGAGCGGCCACCGCGGCCAGCCTGTATGCGGCTCGTGAGTGGGAAGAAACGGTCGAGATCACGCACGAGCGCCACCGCCGCCGCCGGATGATCGCCCGCTAGCACGGGACCTGCTGCTAACCTCGACGTATGCCGCTTCGGAAGATCGCCCGCATCGTCGACGCCGCCTACAAGGACGCCGACCAGGCACGCCGGAGGTCGCAGTCACCGGAGTTCCGGAAGGCGGTCAACGAGGACCGCCGCGAGACCCTCAGCGACTTCACTACCGTCAAGCACGCGCTCAAGGATCGCGCGGCGATCGAGAAGAAGCGTCGCAACGCAGCCGCCAAGAAGGGCGGGTCTAAGAAGAAATAGGGCGCGCTAGCTAGACGGCAGCGCCGGTCAGGTAGTAGATGACCCGCGCGGCGAGCTCCCCGGCGATCACCGTCCCCAGTCCCACGTAGAGAAGCCCGGTAGACGACTGCGTGTTCATGCGCGCCGTCCACCATCCGGCGAGCACGAGGCCGAACGTCATGACCAGGCCCACCCCGATGCGGATCGCGATAGCGATGCCGAGCGAGCTGTCAGTGACGCCCGCCAGCTCACCGCGCGCGATGGCCACGGCGACGAGCACCGCCTGCAGCAGGACCGCGGCGGCCACGATCAGCGAGGCCCGCTGGAGCGGGGCGGGCGAGAGCTTGGGCGTGATCAGGTACCAGTGCCCCAGGAGCATCGCGGCGTTCGTCCCGCCGAGCGCGAGCGCGCCGAGCGGAAGGACGAGCAGCGCGAAGACGTCGTAAGGGGAGTCCGACGGCCGCGCGACCGCCGCCGCCACGAGCGCGAGCCCGCCGACCAGTAGAGAACCGACCCCGGTGATCTCGCGCAGCGGCCGGAACGGCAGGAACACCGCGAGCAGCTGAGCGACGAGAAGCACCGCGAGGATCGGGATCGCCTGCGCCAGGGCGTCGATCGCCGTTGGCTGGAGACCCGCACGAAGAGCGAGGTCGCCGCGCGGCAGCGTCGGCAGAAGACCGAATGCGAGCAGCGCCGCGACGGCGTCCACGCCAGCGGCGAGCTTCAGGAACCCGCCGGGAGCCTGGCGCGTCCGGTCGAGCGCCCAGACCAGGAACGCGCCGCCGATCGCGAGCTCCAGCAGGATCACGGCGAGCACCAGCGGAAGCGTGACGATCGGCATTCCTTGTGAGGTTAGAGGCTGC
>CAZTAI010000270.1:0-2231 GCA_964611555.1 uncultured Chloroflexota bacterium
GCGTCCGGCCGAGACGCCGACGTCTTCGATCTAGGAGATGGGCGCGTCCTGCGCCGGCACAAGAACGGGCGACCCGCGACGAAGCAGGCCGACCTGCTGCGATATGCCGCATCTCAGGGCTACCCCGTCCCGGTGCTTCACGACGCGAGCGGCCCGGACCTGATCCTCGAGAAGCTCGACGGGCCTGAGATGCAGCAGGTCATCCGGCCGTGGAACCTAGACGCGATCGCGAGCCTGCTCGCGGACCTGCATCGCCGGCTGCACGCCATCCCACCCATGCCGGGCCTCAGGACCGAATTCGGCGAGCCGACCTCGCTGCTCCATCTGGACCTCCACCCACGCAACGTGCTCATGACGTCGCGCGGACCCATCGTCATCGACTGGGCGAACGCCGCCAACGGACCAGGCCAGGCGGACGTGGCGCTGATGTGGGTGATCGGAAAGTCCTCGCGGATCGACGGGCCGCTATGGGTCCGTGGTCTCCTTGGAGCGTTCCGTGGCCGATTCCTCGACACGTTCCTCCGTCGGGCAGCCGATGGCGACTTCGAACGCGTCCTCCACGCCGTCGCGGAGTGGCGGAAACGCGATGCCAACGTGACCGACGACGAGCGCGCCGCGATCGACCGACTGCTCGCTGCTGGTGGGACACGGTCATGACGACGCCGGGCCGCGCGAAGACGGCGCTCCGTCGGTACGCGCTCACGTTCCCGGGCGCCTGGGAGGACCACCCGTGGGGCGAGGACGTGGCGAAGGTCGGCAAGAAGGTCTTCGTGTTCTTCGGGCGGCCGCCCGACGTCACGCTCATGGTCGGAGTCAAGCTGCCGAAGTCACTGCTCTACGCGCGCAGCCGACCATTCACGGTGCCGATGGGCTATGGCATGGACCGCTCTGGGTGGATCGTGGCGCGGTTCAAGTCCAAGGACGATGTCCCCCTCGGTCTCATGAAGGAGTGGATAGCCGAGAGCTACGAGGAGATCGCCCCGAAAACGAGAAGGAGGCGACCAGGCGGGTCGTCACGCGTGTGACACTCGCAGCCGACCGTCAATGCCGCATAGACTATCAACGTGACCGAGAGCGACACCGAGATCCACACTTTGATGGCGCGGCTTCAGGAGCTGACGGCCGCGAGCCCTGACGCCTGGAGCAAGGTCGACCTCACATTCACCCAGCTGCGCGCCCTGTTCGTGCTTGCCCAGCGGCCACGACGCGTGAGCGAGCTGGCTGCGGCACTTCTCATGAGCGTTGCTAGCGCGTCGGCGCTGAGCGACCGGCTGGTACGACTCGGCCTTGTCGGACGCGGCGGCGATCCGAACGACCGCCGGGCTGTCCTTCTCGAGGTCGCACCGTTGGGGACCCGCCTGCTTCGGCGGCTGCAGTGGGGCCAGACCGCCCGGCTCACCCGCGCGGTGAGTCAGATGACCGCGACCGAACGGAAGGCGCTCGTCACTATCCTGCGCGCATTCGTCCGGCTCGCGCCCACCGGGCGCTCGGCCGATGTGCGCGCGCAAAGCCGGCCACACACGGGTTAGGAGAGAAGCCATGGAAGCCACCCAGAACGGGTACGTCATCGAGACAAGCGCGCTCACCAAGAGCTACGGCGAGGTCGTCGCTGTGAACGACCTGACGCTGCGCGTTCCGCGCGGCGGCGTGTTCGGGTTCCTCGGTCCGAATGGGTCGGGTAAGACGACGACGATGGGCATGCTGCTGGGGCTCGTGCATCCGACGTCGGGCGAGGCCCGCATCTTCGGCGATCCGGCGCGCCACCCGGCGACGCTCCGCCGTGTCGGAGCGATGGTCGAGACCCCGACCTTCTACCCCTACCTGTCGGGCCGCGAGAACCTTCTGTACTTCCAGGGCATCGGCGGACGCGGCTCGCGCGCGGATATCGAGCGGCTCCTCACGCTCGTGGATCTCGGAAAGCGGGCGGACAGCAAGTTCTCCACGTACTCGCTGGGCATGAAGCAGCGGCTCGGGGTCGCGTGCGCTCTGCTCGGCGATCCGGAGCTCGTCTTCCTGGATGAGCCGACGAACGGGCTCGACCCGGCCGGTGTGGTCGAGGTCCGCGAGCTCATCCGCCAGCTCGGCACGGGCGGACGGACCGTCGTGCTATCCAGCCATCTGCTCGCTGAGACGGAGCTCGTCTGCGACAACGTGGCTGTCCTCTCGCGGGGACGGCTGATCGCGCAGGGCAGGATCAGCGAGCTCCTCCGGCAGCAGGACTCTCTCCGCGT
>CAZTAI010000271.1:0-2227 GCA_964611555.1 uncultured Chloroflexota bacterium
GGCAGCGCACCCGTCGACCTCGCGGTCGCCGGCGAGGGGTCTGCCGCGAGGATCGCCGGCACGGTCGGCGCAGAGCGGGTGACGGCGAGCTTCTCGGAGGCGCTGCCCGAGCCGGGCACGTCCGCCAAGGAGCCGGAAAAGCGGAGCGGCGAGGAGACCTTCGGCCGGTTGATGCTCGCGATCGCCGCGGTGATCCTGGCCGCGCGCCTCGTCGGCGCGCTGATCGCGAGGTTCAGCCAGCCGCGCGTGATGGGCGAGGTGCTGGCGGGCATCCTGCTCGGGCCGACGCTGCTCGGCACCATCTCGCCCGAAGCCAAGGACTACCTCTTCCCGCCGGACATCGTGCCGCTCCTCTCGGGCGCCGCTCAGATCGGCCTCGCCTTCTACCTGTTCCTGGTCGGGATGGAGCTCGACCCGCGCATCCTGCGCGACCGGATCGGCCAGGCGGCGTTCATCTCGAACGCGAGCGTCGCGGTGCCGATGGGGCTCGGCTTCCTCGTGGCGCTGCCGGTCTACCAGCTGCTCTCGCCCGACGTGCGCTACCTGCCCTTCGCGCTCTTCATGGGCGTCGCGATGTCGGTCACGGCCTTCCCCGTGCTCGCGCGGATCCTGATCGAGCGGCGGATGCTGAAGCGACCGGTCGGGGCGCTCTCCATGGCGGGCGCAGCGATCGACGACGTGACTGCGTGGTGCCTGCTGGCGCTTGCGGCCGCGATCGCGGGCAGCGGCGACCCGTCGCACGCGCTTCAGGTGGTCGCGCTCGCGGCGCTGTTCACCGCGGCGATGCTGCTGGTCGGCCGGCGGCTCCTCGGGCGCGTCTCCAAGGCCTACGACGAGGTCGGCCAAGTGCCCACGCTCTGGCTCGGCGCCATCTTCGTCTGCGTCCTCCTGTCGGCGTACGTCGCGCAACAGATCGGGATCGCGGCGATTTTCGGAGCCTTCATCATGGGTCTGATCATGCCCCGGCGCGCCGGCCTCACCGCCGACGTCAGCGAGCGCTTCGAGAGCTTCGTCGTGCTCGTCCTGCTGCCGCTGTTCTTCGTCGTCACCGGCCTCAGGACCGAGGTCAACGCGCTCAACCGCCCCGTGCTCTGGGCCCTGACGCTGCTCCTGATCGTCGTCGCGATCGTGGGCAAGTTCGTCGGCGCGACGCTCGCCGCCCGCTACGGCGGCTTCAGCCTCCGTGACTCGGCCGCGATCGGAGCCCTGATGAACACGCGCGGCCTGACCGAGCTGATCGTCCTGAACATCGGGCTCGACCTCGGCGTCATCTCGACGCAGCTCTTCACGATGCTCGTGGTGATGGCGCTCGTGACGACGTTCATGGCTGGTCCGATCCTGCGGCTGATCGACCCCCGCCACGAGCTGAGCGAGCCGGTCGAGGAGGGGCTGCGCCAGGCAGCGCGCGCGACCAGAGACGACATCCCGGTGCCGGTGCCCGCGCGCGCGATCCTCGTCGCGCCGCAGGACGAGAAGAACCTCGACGCGTTGCTGGCCCTGGCGGAGCCGCTCGCGAAGACGACTCCGCCGCGCGAGCTTGTCGTCGCGCAGGCCGTGATCCCGGACCGCTTCGTGACGGGCACGTCCCTCGACGCCGGCGAGGTGGCGACGACGTCGCTCCGGTTGGACGAGAAGCGCGCTGAGCTGGCCGAGCGCGGCATCGCCGCCCGCGCGGTCGCCTTCACGAGCATCCTGCCCGGGCAGGACTACGTGCGCCTCGCCTCGGAGGAAGAGGTGGACATCGTGTTGCTCGACGGCCGGCGGCCGCTGCTCGGCGAAGGGATCCCGCGCGGCCCGGTGGGCGAGGTGCTCGACAAGGCGCCGTGCGACGTCGCGGTGCTCGTCGAGCGGCCGGGGATGCCGGCGATCGACGCACAGCACCCCGTCATGGTCCCCTTCGGCGGCGGCGACCACGACTGGGCCGCGCTCGAGCTCGCCGCCTGGATCGCGACCGCGCACGACGCGCCGCTGAAGCTGCTCGGCGCCGCCGGGGCCTCGAACGGCGACGGCGACGCCAGCAGTGTGCTCAGCTCGGCCTCGCTCGTCGTGCAGCAGCTGGCCGGAGTCGCGACCGAGGCGGTCCTCGTCGACCTGGCGAACGAAGGACTGCTGCGGGCCACCGAGGGCGCGGGGCTGCTCGTGATCGGCCTCTCCGAGCGCTGGCGCGACGAAGGGCTCGGGCCCGTGCGCGCGGCGATCGCCAAGGCCGCGCCGGCGCCGATCCTGT
>CAZTAI010000272.1:0-2225 GCA_964611555.1 uncultured Chloroflexota bacterium
GCGCTGGCGCGGCTCCCGCTCTTCCTCGCCGCGCCCGCGCTCGCGCTCCTCGTCGCGCGGCGGCGCGACGAGCCGCTGTTACGCGTCGTACTGGCCGGGGCTGCCGGGCTCGCTCCGTTCGTGGCAGCGCAGGTGGGCTACAACCTCCTGCGCTGGGGAGTCCCGTACGACGCGGGCTACGTACGCCTCAATCAGGTCGAGCCCTTCTACACAGACGGGCTGCTGAGCCTGTCGTACATCCCGCGCCACCTGTACGCGATGCTCATGCAGGCGCCCGACTTCGTGGACGGCACGCCCTTCTTCGTCCGGCCGTCTTGGATCGGCACCAGCCTCGTCCTCGTCTCCCCCGCTCTCCTCTTCGCGGCGGCCGCTCTCGGGAAGTGGCGCGAGAGGCCGGAGGTGCCCCTGTTCGCCCTCGCCGCGCTCCTCGCGCTGCTGCCGGATGTCACGTTCGCCGCGGTCGGGTTCGCGCAGTTCGGCTACCGCTACTTCCACGATGCGCAGGCGTTCCTAATGCCGCTCGTCGCGATCGGCGCCGGATGGGGGGGAACAGGCTGGCATCGCCCGCCCTGGACGTTCCTGGCGCTCGTCGCCTGGAGCGTCGTGGCGAACCTCTACGGGATGCTCGCGATCATCCACTTCGGATACGTGCGCTAGGTACGCGCGAAGCGCTCCCGGATCAGGACCCAGATCGCGAGCAGTCCGTCGCGCGCGGTGATCTTCTTGCCCTCGGCCCAGCTCCGGGGCTCGTACCGAATGGGGACCTCGACGATGCGACCGCCGCGCCGCAGGATCCGCGCGGTCAGCTCGGGACACAGATCGAAGCCCTGCGAGCGAAGACCGAGCGAACGCAGGAGGTCCGTCCGCACGAGCTTGTATCCCGTCGGCTCATCGGTGATCCACGTCCCGTAGAGCAGCGAGGCGAGAACGCTCACCAGTCGCCCGCCCAGGTAGAAGAGCGGGCTCGAATGCCGGTGGCTGCCCGTGATGTTGCGCGAGCCGAAGACCGCATCGACTCCGCCGGCGAGGTAGCGCCGGTAGAGACCGGGGATGTCGCTGGGATCGTACTCGAGGTCGGCGTCCTGAGTGATGCAGATCTCGCCGCGGGCGTGCTCCAGCGCGCTGAGGATCGCTGCCCCCTTCCCCTGGTTCCGCTCGTGGCGGAGCAGCGTGATGCCCTCAGCCTCCGCGAGCGCGGACGGCGTCCCGTCGGTCGAGCCGTCGTCCACGACGATGATCTCCTTCGGCACGTCCACGGCCCGCACGCGGCGTAGGATCTCTCGGATCGTTCGTTCCTCGTTGTAGACGGGGATGAGAATGCTGAGGAGCGGCGCCGTGGCACCCACTGGGACGAGCCTAGCCGCATCCGAAGGCACACTTCCCTCGGCGATGACGGATCCTGCCGCGCTCGCGCGACGCTTTCCTGCGCGGTTCCTGTTCGGCGCGGCGACCTCGGCCTACCAGATCGAGGGCGCGAGCGGCGAGGACAGGCAAGGGACCCTCGATATGGGACACGTTCACGCGGAGGCCGCGATCGTCACGGGTGAGACGTCATCGATGGCGACCACGTCCACGATCCGGAGCGGGTCTCATTCCTGGAGCGTCACCTCGCCGCGGCGGCGGACGCGCTCGGTGACGGCGTGCCGCTCACCGCGTACTGCGTCTGGTCATTCATGGACAACTTCGAGTGGACATGCGGCACGAGCAGGCGCTTCGGCATCGTGCACGTCGACCACCCGACGCAGCGCCGGCGCGTGAAGTCGAGCGGGCTCTGGTACCGCGATCTCGTCGCGGCGCACCGTGCCGGGGCTCACTCCCAGTAGCCGAACCGCAGGATCGCGACCGCGGCGTAGACGTTCACCGCGACGGCGATGACGGCGGCGACCAGGAAGAGGCTCGAGTGCCGGCGGCGCCAGACGCCGGCGATCTGCGCCTCGCCGGCGCACGCGAGCGCGACGAGGAACGGCTGCGCGTCGAGGCTGAAGCGGTAACCGAACTGCGGCTGGCCGACCGATCCGCTCAGGACATTCGGGAGGAGCGCGAGCGCGGCGGCGAGCGCCGTCGCCGCGACCGCCGCATCACGGCGGATGGCGCGGAGGGCGGTGAACGCCCAGAGGAAGGCCGGAGTCGTGAGCAAGAGCGCCATGCCGATGAACCGCGGGCGCAGGAACCAGGGCGTGCCTTCCACGATGTCGGGCGGCTCGAGGAAGATCGCCTCCAAATGG
>CAZTAI010000273.1:0-2214 GCA_964611555.1 uncultured Chloroflexota bacterium
CGCCGGGTTCAACGTGCCCACGCTCTGCGACGACGAGAAGCTCGCCCCCGCCGCCGCTTGCCGCATGTGCCTGGTAGAGGTGGAGGGTTTTGAGAGACCGATGCCGTCGTGCCACCTGCCGGTAACGGCGGGCATGAAGGTGAAGGCTTCGAGCGAGGGCCTCTTCTCGATGCGACGCCAGAACCTCGAGTACATCCTCAGCGACCACAACGCGTACTGCATGCCCCCCTGCCAGGTCTCGTGCCCTACGCACATCGACATCCCGGGCTACCTCGAGCTCATGGCCAAGGGGCAGCACATCGAGGCGGCGCGCCTGGTCAAGGAGGTCCTGCCTTTCCCGTACGCGCTGGGCCTGGTGTGCCCCGCGCCCTGCCAGGAGGTCTGCCGCCGCGGTCTCGTCGAGGAGGAGATCGCGATCCGCCAGTGCCACGGATACGGCGGAGAGCTCTCGCTCGAGATGGACGTCGCGCCGATCCCGTTCCCGAAGGAGCCCGCGACCGGCCGGCGCGTCGCGGTGATCGGCGCAGGTCCAGCGGGAATGACCGCGGCGTACTACCTGGCGCTCAAGGGCCACGCGGTCACGGTCTTCGACATGATGCAGAAGCAAGGCGGGATGCTCCGCTACGGCATCCCCGAGTACCGCCTCCCGAAGGTCAAGCTCGACAAGGAGCTCAACTCTGTGTGGCAGCTGGGCGCGGAGTTCAAGGGCGGGAAGATGCTGGGCCGCGACTTCTCCATCGAGAGCCTCCAGGGCGAGGGATACGACGCGGTGTTCGTCGGGATCGGCGCGTGGCGCAGCAACGAGCTGCGCATCCCCGGCGAGGACCTGCCCGGCGTGATCGAGGCCATCAGCTACCTGCGCCAGAACGCGGAGGGCGACCCCGTGCCGGTAGGCGCCGGCAACAAGGTGATCGTCATCGGCGGCGGCTTCACCACGTTCGACTGCGCCCGCACCTCGCGCAGGCTCGGCGCGGACGTGACGGTGGTCTACCGCCGCTCGCGCAAGGAGATGGGCGCGCACTACAGCGAGGTGGACGACGCGGAGCACGAGGGCATCCGCCTCGAGTTCTTTGCCGCGCCGGTCCGCATCGTTGAGAAGGACGGGCGCGCCGCCGGCGTCGAATTCCAGCGCATGCAGCTCGGCGAGCCCGACGCCTCCGGCCGCCGGCGCCCGGTGCCCGTCGAGGGCAGCGAGTTCGTCATCGACTGCGACACGGTGATCCCGGCGATCGGCCAGAACTCCGACCTGGACTGGTACGACCGGGCCCCGGGTCTCCGGAAGACTCGGCGCGAGACGATCGTCACGAACGGTGCGCTCATGAGCGACCGCCCCGGTGTGTTCGCCGGCGGCGACGTCCAGATGGGCGCACGGACCGTCATCGAGTGCGTTGCCCAGGGGAAGCTGGCGGCCAAGGCCATCGACCGCTACCTGAACGGGGCGGACATGGCACAGGTCGCGGCCGAGATCGTCGAAGAGGAAGGCGTCCCCGAGCTCATCGACATCGTCCCTTACAAGCCCGAGGAGCCGCAGGTGCGCATGCCGTTCCTGCCGTACGAGGAGCGCGCCAAGAGCTTCCAGCTCATCGAGAGCGGCTACTCGAAGCCCGCGGCCGAGAAGGAAGCGGGTCGCTGCCTCCAGTGCGTGTGTCCGGACGTCGGCCGCTGCCACCTGCAGCGTCTGTCGCTGGAGCACGGGCTGACCGATAACCGGTTCCACCGGGCCGAGCCGCTCGACTATCACGACTACGAGTACGACTTCAGCCACGACTTCATCCTTCGCGACCTCAACAAGTGCATCAACTGCACCCAGTGCGTGCGGATCTGCCGCGACGTCATCGGAGCGAACTGCTACGGCCTGATGGGCGCCGGTTACGACTCGATCGTCACCACGCCCTGGAACGTCTCGCTCTCGTACACGGACTGCGTGTCGTGCGGCGCGTGCGCCGAGACCTGCCCGACGGGAGCGCTGATGATGCGCGAGCGCGACCTCATGACCTACGAGCTGGACATCGTGCGGTGCATCTACTGCGGCGACTGCGTGGAGGTCTGCCCGCACGGTGCCCTGGGCGAGACACCGAACTTCGAGCTCTCGACCTACCAGCGCTTCGGTCGGACCGTCCTCGCGAAGGAAGAGCTCGCGGTCGCCGGCACGTGGAGGCCGAGCGAGACCATCCCGCTGGACGGCCACAACGCGCCGCGCCCGCCCGAGGTGCG
>CAZTAI010000274.1:0-2207 GCA_964611555.1 uncultured Chloroflexota bacterium
GGGATGGGGCGCGACAAAGACATGGCTCATCGCGGCCGAGTATACCGAGCAGGGGCGTCACGCTCCGAGGCGTCGATGTCGTGTGCGGCCAGCGGAAGAACCCGCCCGGTGCGGGCTCCTGCGACTTCGTACGACGATTTCGCATTACCCCACGCTGCGGGAGGCGCCCAGTACAGTGGGCACACGAGGATGATCGGAGTGACCGTGCTCCGCCGGCGCGCGGCGGAGGTGATCGAGCGCATTCGCAAAGCGAACAAGCGAGCGCGCTTCGTGCGTGAGGTCCGTCAGGCCGAAGCCGAGTACGCGGCCGGGTCGTGGACTGAATTCGAGGACGCCGAGGCGCTAATCCGCGACCTGAAGTCCTGACGGGCCTCTGGACGAGTGCAGCGCCTTTGGGTCGACGTCCTGTTTCGCCGGGATGGCGACCGTCCACTCTCTGGCTAGCGTCTTTTCGGAGCGGGGCGACGCCGCTGGCCACTCCTGGTGGGCTCCGCCATGGACCATTCAAAGTTATCGAGGACCGCGATGAGATCCGGCGCCTCCCAGGCCCGATAACGCTGCTTGCCGAAAACGACGGGCTGAAGCACGTTCGAGGCTTCCAGCGCGTTGAGCGCGTTCCGGGCCGCAACGTCCGAAACGTTGAGCGTGGTCGCGACGAGGCGTGCATCCAGAACGGGCTGTCCCGGAATTTCGCCAATAAGGCGTGCAGCGGCCGAGTCGGCGCGGGGTCGCCCGGCTCGCTCGAGCCAATTGCTTTGCACCCTAGCCAGATCAGCTGCCAATTCCTGCGAACGGCGCGACGCGTCGGTCACCACTCTGGCAAAGAACACACACCACTCGGCTGAGCGGCCTTCGCGGAACGCCGTCAAACCTTCAACGTAGCGGGCGCCGTTCGCCGCTAGGACGATGCTGATCGGAGGAACAAAGAGTGATGAAAGGCCGCGGCGACGGAAAATGACGTGGATGAGGGCGCGGCCCACACGGCCATTACCGTCGGGGAAGGGGTGGATAGTTTCGAATTGAGCGTGCGCCACGGCGGCCTGCACAACCGTGGAGACGTCTGCACGATTTGAGTACGTGCTTAAGTCGGATAGCAGAGGGACAACACGATCCTCGGGTGGAGGGACGAAGTCGGCGCCGCGCGGATTGAATTCGCTCCCACCAATCCAGTTCTGCTCTGTTCGCAGGTGGCCAGCGAGGTAGGCATCCTGCGAGTTGGCGAAGAGTGTGCGGTGGAGATCCAAGAGGTCGTCTGAGCTAATGGGCCCGCCCGCTGAACCGAGGGCTATGGCCGCCTGCATCGCCTCGACGTTTCCGATCACAACTCGTGCCGCAGCGTCTGCATCGGAGGGAGACAGGAGCGCCTGGGCAAGGCGCCGATGAGACAGAGTCAATCCTTCAATTCGGGACGACGCGACACTCTCCGCCCGCAGAAGTTGGCGGCTGAGCGCTTCAAGTCCGGCGAATTGACTCCCGACCTGGAGTTCGGCGACTGTTCGCTCCGCCTCGAGAACGGCTTGGGACTGATCGGGCGAGAGCTGAATTTCAAGCGTTGCGATCGGATCGGGAATGTAGGCGTTATAGACAAGGCTTTCCTTATCGTGTCGCCCCCCCGGCCCCTCCAGGCGTGGTTTCCAGACCCTCTGTTCGTACGTCGGCATGCCCTAACCTTTCGTTAGATCTACCATACGAAAGGATATCACATAACCTTTCGTTACGGTGTTCCTGAGGGAAGGATAACCAATAACCTTTCGTTGAGCACACCTAACGAAAGGATTAAGCAAAGCGTGTGGCCGCACCCCACCCAGTGGGCCGAGCGGGGTCCGGCACCCCTTACCAGCGGCGTCGCTACTCCGGGTAGCCGCCCTGGCCGACGAGCGGGACGAACACGACCGGCCCATCGGAGCGCTCGGTCCACTCGTTCCCGCGACGCTCGATGATCAGCAGGTCCTGGTGATCGCGCGGCCCGACGGGGATCACCATCCTGCCGCCGTCCTTGAGCTGCTCGAGGAGGCCCTCCGGAACGCGCGGCGCGGCCGCGGTGACGATGATCCCGTCGTACTGGCCGCCGTCGGGGTCGCCGGCGCTGCCATCGCCCAGTCGGACGTCGACCCTGTCGCCGAGCCCGAGTCGGTCGAGGTTCTCGCGGGCACTCGCCGCGAGCTCCGGCTGGCGCTCGAAGCTGATGACGTTGGCGCCGAGCTTCG
>CAZTAI010000275.1:0-2192 GCA_964611555.1 uncultured Chloroflexota bacterium
CACGCTGGCTCGGGCCGGTGCCGCGATCGCTCTCGTCAGCGCCCTGCTCATGCCCGCCGGCACAGCGGCTGTCGACCAGCAGCCTTCCTCCTTCGGCCAGGCGAGCCTCTACCACCTGAGCTTCGCCGCCGACATCGACCTCTCGACCTTCCTGCCGGTCAACAACAACGACATCTTCGTGGAGGGCTCGCCGTTCCTCCTGACCCTCGTTGGCTGGCAGCGCGCACCGGTCGGCACGGAGCTCCGGCTGCGCCTCTTCCAGGGCGACCGCCTCGTCTACGAGGACACCCGCAACGTGGTGACGGAGAGAGACTCCGGCTACCTGTTCCCATTCGTTCCTGCCGGAGGGGCAGAGATCGGCACGTACACCGCCCAGCTCGACTACAACGGCCTGCCCGAGGAAACGGCGTCGTTCCGGGTGGTCGGCCGGGACGACCCTGCGCTCTTCGGGACGCCGACCAATCCCGGGACCGTGCCCGATCCCTTCGCCTCGCCGGTCCCGGGCAGCGGACCCGCCGCCCAGGCCGCAGGTGTCATGCCGTACGCGGATCCCGGATCAGTGCTCGTCGTGACGCGCGAATCGGTCCTCCGGCCGCTCCTCGGCCCCAGCGCCGATGCGGTTCTCTCGGCGGCAAGCCTCGTTGGCGAGCTGCACGACCTTGAGGCCGATGGCCAGACCCGCGCCACCGCCGAGGCGATCCGCGACGAGGTCCACCGCCTGCTCCGGGCCGGCAGTTACGAGTACCTCCTGATCATCGGTAACTACGACGCGGTGCCGTACTTCCAGCTGGAGAACCCGCTCGCCGATGGCGAGGCCAGCGCCCTGGATGGCTTTGAGCTGCCCTCCGATTGGTATCCCTCGGATGACCCGTATACCGACCTGGACGCCGACCTGCTGGGGGTGCCTGACCTGCCCAGCGCGCGCATCCCGAGCAGCGAGGACGCTCAACTGCTGCTCACCCAGCTCGGCGAGGTCGTCTCGCCGGCCGGCGGCGCGTACTCGTATCTCAACACAAGCTGGCGCGCCGGTTCGGGCGTCGTGACCGAGGTGATGGACGACTTCGTGCCGGTCATCGAGTCGTACTCACCGCCGAACGACGCGGCGCGGATCGCCCAGGTGAGCGAGGACAACGGACGCTACTTCTACGTGAGCATGCACGGTATCGGCCAGCAAACCGACAGCTTCTTCGCCGACACCTATGGCTGGATCCCGCGCGACCTCGACGACCTCAGGGCGGAGTGGGGCGTCGAACGAGGCGGCCAGTTCATCTCGATGGACGTGACGAACGCGACGGCGCCCGGCGGCGTGATCAAGATCGGCACGTGCTACGGAGTATGGACGATCGACACGAGCTTTCAGGGTGTCGCCTCGCACAAGACCGCCGACAACAGCATCGCGTTGGCGTACCTGCGCTCCGGAACTCGGGCGGTCGTGGGCGAGTCGCACCTCTCATACGCCGTCCCGATTGGCACTGATGGCCCATACATCGGCGCAAGCGGCTACGAGATCCTGTTCTGGCGCCACCTTCTGTCCGGCCGGACCCCCATCGATGCCTTCCACCAGGCCAAGCTGGACATCGCCGTGGTGACCCTGCAGGCGCTCGAGGAAGGCGCGGTCGACGCGGCCCTCGTCAACGTGAAGACACTCCACGAGGAGGTCTACTTCGGACGGCCATGACGACGAACGCCCCCGCCACCACACCCGTGACCTCCGGCCCTCCGCCCGCCAACGAGTCGACACTGACTGAGAGCGCGTCGCCCGAGAGGCCGAGCGGCCTCGTCCCACTTGTCATCTGGACGGTGATCCTGGTCCTCGGCTTCGCGGCGATTCTGACCCTGGGGGCTCCGCTGGCCAGCTCGGAGGATGCGCTGTTCGCCGCGTACCATCCAACCGCGCCGGTCACGGAAGCCGAGGCCATAGCCAGCGCCGACACGATCATCCGGCTCGAGTACCCGGCGATGAGCGACGCCGAACGGGCCGTCACCCGGCGCGACGACCTTGGCGTGGACCGCTTCGTGATCGTCTACAGCCTGACGGATCGCCTCTCGCAAGTGCGGATCTCGATCGAGGTCGCCTCGGGCGACGTGCAGGTGTTCTTCCTGCCCTGAGCGCCGGTCTAGAGGTTGCCGCGCTTCGCCTGCTCCCGCTCGATCGCCTCGAACAGGGCCTTGAAGTTGCCGACCCCGAAGCC
>CAZTAI010000276.1:0-2179 GCA_964611555.1 uncultured Chloroflexota bacterium
GCGGCCGATCGGCGGCACCCACTCGCTCGAGGTCGTCGGCCAGGGTCGCATCGCTCGGGGCAGCTCGCGACCAGGCCGTCAAGGCGTCCGCGAGCGTCGCGTCGGTCGCCTCGGCCCGCACGGGCACGATGCGGGCGACCGCCCGTCCGTTGCGCTCGACGACAAACGCCTCCTGCCGATAGCGCACGCGCGCCAGCACGTCACCCAAGCGCCGGGCCAGCTCCGTGGCCGAGATCGTGTGCTCCATATGTCTGGATCGTAGCAGAATGATGGAACCGGCTGTGCGGTCATGGGAGGTCACCTCGTCCCAAGTCGGGCCCCGACGTGAACGCAAACCTCAGGCCGGGCTCGAGAGTCACGACGTCGCCCGTTGTCCGCCGATCACGCGCTCGGCGACCCCGAAGACGAAGCGCGCATCCTCGATCGCGCGCGCCGCCTCGTCCCGGCCGTACTGCTCGGTCGGGATGAAGTCGATGTCTCCGTAGAACGAGAGCTCGCGCTCCTTGCGCAGCCAGGTCGAGGCGGTCGCCAGGCGTTCGAGATCGGCCCCGGCGACACCGGGGAACCGGTCCCGGTGCTCGAGCAGAATCGGGCTGACGTCGTGCCACTTGGGTGGCTCGATCCCGACGTGTCGCAGCAGGGCTTTGAGGGCCAGTTCGACCAGCTCCTGGGCTTCGCGCACCACGTCGGAGTACGCCCGCTGCTCGACCAGCAGATCCAGAACGCCGAGCCGAACCTGCGCCTTGCGCAGGTAGCTGCGCGAGAGCGAGTCGTTCGTCATATCTCGAACACCTCGCCGGGCGTGTAGTCGGGCTTGAGGTCCCAGTACCAGGCGTTCCCGCGCCAGATGCGTCGCGCGCCCAGCCGCTCGAGCCGGGACTCGAGGTCTGCGAACGCGCGCTGGAGAAACCCGTCCCGGTCGTACAGGATGCGAGCGTCCTCGGTCATGTCGAGGAAGAGCGGGCTGCCGGCGAGCACTTCGGTCGGCGTCTTGAAAACTGGCGACAGACTCGCGTGCAGCCCTTCCCGCCACGCTTCGGCCAGGCGCGGTTCGAGGGCCGTCTCGATCGCCTGGAACTGGGCCATGCGCGGCAGGCGGCCGTTGGGCAGGCCCTCGGCAATGAGGAGCAGGTCGACGTCGGAGTCCGGCTGCGGCGTGCCGCGTCCGACCGATCCGAACACGGCCAGAGCCACGAGGCGCGAGCCGTAGTGCGCCTCGCAAACGGCCCGCACGTCCGTCAGCAGTTGGTCGTAAACCGCGTGCATCCCCTGGATTCTACCGGATTCCTCCACAGGTCCACGTCACGTACTCCTGCCACTCGAGCCCGAGCGAGGACTGGGCGGATAGAAGGGCGTCAGCTCCGTCGCAGGGGCGATCGGCGTGGTAAACTTCGCAGTCACCCGATGATGTCCCGCAACCACAACGTCCACGTCCTGATTGCCATCGCGCTGTTCGCCGCGCAGACCCCGCTTTACGCCTATATCGACCCGGGCAGCACCAGCCTCTTCCTCCAGGGGCTCATCGGCGCCGTCGCGGCGCTGCTCGTGATAACGAAGAGCTACTGGCAACGCGCCCTGTCGCGCTTCCGCAGAACGGACGACGCGGACGCGTCGCGGCGCTCCGGGCAGCGATAAGGCGTGGACGGCCGCGACGCGGCATCGTTCCGCGACCCGTCCGGCCACGTCCACCATCACGACGGCAGGATCCTCCGCACGGTCACGAGCCGCGCCGTGCCCGGATACGAGCGCGTGCGCGACACCGGCCTGCTGCGCAAGTGGATCGACGCCGGCTGGGTCGTCGAGACGCGCGAAGTGCCGGTCTCGGATCTCCCGCTCGACGGGCCGCCGCCCCGCTACCTTCTCGAGCACGCGCGCATCCCGTTCATCTCCTATCCGTACGAGTGGTCGTTCGTCGCGCTGAAAGCCGCCGCGCTGCTCCACCTCGATCTGCAGCGCGACGCACTGAACCACGACATCGAGCTTTCCGACGCCAGCGCCTACAACGTCCAGTTCGACAGCTCGCGCCCGGTGTTCATCGACGTGCTCTCCTTCCGTCCGTACGCCGAAGGGGACTACTGGCTCGGCCACCGGCAGTTCTGCCACCAGTTCCTCAACCCGCTCCTCCTGCGAGCGCTCATCGGGGTTCCGCACAACGCGTGGTACAGGGGCGCGTTGGAAG
>CAZTAI010000277.1:0-2177 GCA_964611555.1 uncultured Chloroflexota bacterium
ATGCGCGGTCCGCGCTCCGGACGCGGAGGCGGCGGACCACCGGCGAGTGCACGGGCCTGCGGGCTCATCATCGCCCGCACGTGCTCGGCGGTGTACGGCAGGAGCGCCATGAAGCGCGCCCGCTTGAGTGCGGTG
This sequence comes from uncultured Chloroflexota bacterium, assembly GCA_964611555.1. GTDB lineage: Bacteria > Chloroflexota > Limnocylindria > P2-11E > P2-11E > GWC2-70-10. Next base: position 136 of record CAZTAI010000277.1, read on the forward strand.
GTCAGCATCCGCTGATGCTTCGCGCAGCTGCCGCTCTTGCGGCGAGGGTCGATCTTCGCGCGGTCGCTCAGGAATCGCTGAAGCCGTGGACGGTCCTTGTAGTCGATGCGCTTCACCTTCTCGAGGCAGAAGACGCACACCTTGCGCCGGGGCCTGCGTCCACCGCCTCCGCCGCCGCGATCGCGGTCGCCACCGCGGTCGGAGCCGCGATCGGAGCCGTAGGAACGGGGTCCGCCCGTTCGCGGTCCGCGTGGTCCCGCGCCGAACGACGGTCGCGGGCCCCCGCCGGTCGGCGCTGCGCTCTCGCGCATCGCGCCGGGGTTCCCTTCGGGACCCTGGGGGGTCTCACCTGTCACTTGCTATCTCCTTCTGACTAGAACGGGATCTCGTCGGGGTCGAACTTGCCGCCCTCTTCGGGCGGAGCCGACGGCGGCGGCGCGCCGGACGCGTCGCGGTCACGGCGCGAGTCGAGCATCTGGAAGTTGTCCGCGGAGATCTCGAGGCTGATCCGCTTCTGGTCGTCCTTTCCGGTCCACTCGCGCGCCTGGAAGCGGCCTTCGACGAACACGAGGCGGCCCTTGCTGACGATCTGCTGGGCGGTCTCGGCCTGCTTGCCCCAGCAAGAAACGCGGTACCAGTCGGTCTGCTCCTGCCGCTCGCCGCTCTGGCCGCCGCCGGTCACGCGGTTCACCGCGACGCTGAACTCGCAAACGGGCTTGCCGTTCGCGGTCATGCGCAGCTCGGGGTCCCGGCCGACGTTGCCGATGATCATGATCTTGCTTAGTGAAGCCATCTGTCCTTCGCCTTCCTTACTTAGCGTCGCGCTTCACGACGAGGTGCCGCAGGATGTCTTCGGTGAGCTTGATGGTCCGCTCGAGCTCGCGCGCCTGATCGGTCGGGAGCTTGAACTCCACCACCTGATACAGGCCTTCGCGGTGGCGACCGACCTCGTAAGCGAGGCGGCGACGGCCCATCGGGACCGCTTTCTCGACGGCGCCACCCAGCGACGTGATGGTGCTCTGGATGCGCTCGCTGATCGCGCCGAGGCGCTCTTCGTCCGCGCCCGGCTGGACCAGGTACATGAGCTCGTAGGGTTGCGTTGCCACTCCACACCTCCTATTCCTGGATCTGCCGCGGACCGGCTCCCGCTCGGCGGGGGCGTCTGACCGTGGTGTCGACGGAGACGCCGGGTCCGGGGCGAAAAGGCGCCGCGGCCTGAAGCCGCGGCGGTCCGACATAGTGTACGTGGTCCACCGATCGCGTAGGCACGACCGGGAAGGGTCGGCGCCGCCTTGCTGGAGGCTCTGATGCTGCGGCCGGACGGCACCGCGGACTGCCCCGAGTGCGACCTGCCCCTGTTCCCGCTCTCGATCTCAGGTGGCATCGTGCTGCTCGAGTGCGCGAACCGACACCACGGCCAGGAGCCGCTGCCGTCCGAAGGCCCGCTCCGGCGTGCGGTCGAGTCCTGGATCACCCGGCGCGGCGCTCAGCTGCACGAGCAGCATGAGCGCTGGGGGACCGACGCGGCCACCGAGGAAGAGGAGGACCACGTGCCCGAGGCATCCGACATCAAGCTGATCAGGCCGGACGACCGCACCCGCGACACGTCGCAGACGCCAGGCATGACCCGCGAGGCCGCGATCTCCCGGAGCGGCATCTGGGCCGGCGTCGCGAAGACTGCCCCGGGCATGACCACTGCCTGGCACCACCACGGGACCCACGAGACCGCGATCTACGTCAGGCGTGGCCGCATCCGGCTCGAGTTCGGGAAGGGCGGCGCCGCCTCGGTCGACGGGCGCGAGGGTGACTTCCTTCACGTGCCGCCGGGCGCCGTGCACCGCGAGTCGAATCCGGGAAGCGATGAGGCGGAGATCGTCGTGGTCCGCGCCGGCACCGGCGCACCCGTCACGAACGTGGAAGGTCCCGCCGAGTAGCGGCTCGCTCGATCTCCGTCGATATCCTCTAGAGGCCGCCGTATCCCAATGGCAGAGGATGGGGTCCTAAACACCCTTCAGTGAGGGTTCGAGTCCCTCCGGCGGCAC
>CAZTAI010000278.1:0-2168 GCA_964611555.1 uncultured Chloroflexota bacterium
CCATGCGGTTCTGCCAGTTGCGGTTGAAGGACGTGATCGCGACCTCGCCCTTGGTGAGCGCGTCCGGACCCTGGCCGAAGCACGGCCCGCACCACGACTGCCGGATCTCGCCGCCGATCGAACGGAACACGCTCGCGATGGACTCGCCGCCGAGGCGCGGGTCGGGTCCCTCGATCTGCTCGGCGACCTGCCCCGAGCCGGGGAAGATGACGAGGTCCTTCGCCGCCTTCGTCGCGCCCTTCTTCTTCGCCTCGTAGACCACGAGCGCGGCCTCGAGGAGGTCGTCGTAGCCGCCGTTGGTGCACGACCCGATGTACGCCTTGTCGAACGTGATGCGCTCGCGGGCCACCTCGCTGGCCGGGAACGCGTTGCCCGGCGCGAAGGGCTTCGCGATGAACGGGATGACGTCGGACAGGAGGAGGTCCTCGTCGATCTCGTAGTGGGCGTCCACGCCGGGCGCGATGCGGGGATACGGGAGCTCCGTCATGCCGCGCTTCCGGTACCACTCGTACGTGATGTCGTCGGGCGCGAAGATACCGTTCTGCGCTTCGGCCTCGGCCATCATGTTCGCGATCGTGTTCCGGTAGGGGACCGGGAGCTGCTGCTCGAGATCGACGAACTCGACGCTCATGCCCTGCGCCTGTTCCTTGCCCCAGCGCCGCAGGAGTCCGAGCACGACATCCTTCCCGCTTACCCACGGCTGCAGCTTCCCGCGGAACGTGACGCGCCGCGCCTTCGCCGGCGTGAAGTACATGTGGCCGGTCGCCCAGCCGAAGCCGAGCGCGGTCGAGCCGACGCCGAGGCCCACCGCGCCGTACGCGCCGTACGCGCGGCTGTGTGAATCCGCGCCCGGGATGAACGCGCCAGGCATCACGAGGCCCTGCTCCGGGAAGTAGAAGTGGAAGATCCCGTCGCCAGGCGTCGCGTAGTACGGACGCTGGATGCCGTGGTGCTCCGCGAACTGGCGGCCGATCGACGTCTGCCGCTCGTCGGCCTCGCGGCCGGTGAAGACGAAGTGATCGTTCGCGACCGCCGCCTGCCGCGGGAAGACCGTTCCGCCGGTGATCGAGTTGAAGGTGTGGATCGAGAACGGCGCCGTGCCGTCCGACGCCGGCAGCAGGTCGGCGTACACCCGTAGGGTCGTGCCGGGCCGGACCTCGGCGTCCTTGTCGACACGATGCGACCACACGATCTGCTCGGTCGTGGTCAGGCCCCGCGCGGTCTCGGGATCCGCCCACTCGATGCGCGGTGCGCGCTCGACCGACTCGCGCAGGTCGCGCCGGCCGATGGCCGTGATCCCGCCGGTGGCGCGGATCTCCTCTTCCTTCCCGGTGAGCGAGAGCGGCGTGTACGTCTTGCCCTGCGTGACGTTCCGGAGCTGCCGCGACGCTACGTCGAGCTCCAGCTCGTCGCCGTCCCGCGCGTCATCGACCGCCTCGGGCGACTGGACCACGTGGAGTCCCAGGTTGAGCGCGTTCCGCCGGAAGATGTCACCGAGGCCGTTCCCACAGACGATCACGAGCTCCGTTCCGGCCTCTTCCCCAACTGCCTTGAGACCCGCCGGGCTCATCTCACGCGACGAGCCGATGGCGAAGCGGTCACCCGCGACCACGACCGTTTCGCCCGCGTTCACGCGCTTCCGGAAGTCGGGCATCAGGTACCGGAACGCGCCCGCCTTCCAGCGCTCGTCGAGGCGCTCCAGGCTTTCAGAGACGCAGTCGTCCGACGGCGTGATCTGGTCCGTGTCGATCGAATCGCGCTTCATCCCGGGCCGCTCGGGGTCCCAGAAGATCAGCGCCTTCCCACGAAGCGTCGCCGCTCCATGCGGGCCCGCGGCCGCAGCCATCTTGGGGAGATCGTCGACGGTGACGCCGGGCTTAAGGCGGGCCGGCTCGATGCGGTGCATAGGTCGATGATGATCCCCTAGGACCCCGCCGCGCGGACTAGTGCATCGCGCGGTGGATCTCGTCCTCTGTAAGGACCCGATCTGACGCCTTGGCCGCCGACATGATCCGATCGATACGTTCGCGAGATGGCTCGATGCCGCGGTGCTCGAGCCAGAAGACCACGTTCGACTCCCCGCTCATCGGCCCGACCTCGATGCCTTGCTCGAGACCGAGGACGCTCGCCGGCACGCCCGAGTACACGCGGTCCGCGAGCGCGCGGTC
>CAZTAI010000279.1:0-2158 GCA_964611555.1 uncultured Chloroflexota bacterium
CGGCTGCGTAGAAGCGCGGCTGGAAGATCGCGTAGCCACCCTTGCCGCTTGCCTTTGCGGTGTACATGGCGACGTCTGCGTCGCGCACCAGGGCCTCGGCGCCATCCTGCGGCCGACGGCTGACGGCGACGCCGATGCTGCCGCGGATTGCGACCTCCGTCCCGGCGATCGCAAACGGCGCCCGGAGCGCGTCGAGGATTCGCTGCGCCGCGGTCGCCGCACCGCCTGTCGCGCCGTCCTCGACGAGGACGCCGAACTCGTCGCCTCCCAGGCGCACGGCGAGGTCGTCGGGCCGAACGCAGGCGCGCAATCGCTCGCCCACAGCGCGCAAGAGCTCGTCGCCCGCCGCGTGGCCAAGCGAATCATTGACCGTCTTGAAGTCATCGAGGTCGACGAACAGGATGGCCGTGCGGCTCGCTCCATCGCGAATCTCGGTGGCCAGGGCCTCGCTCAGGCGCTCGAGGAAAAGCGCCCTGTTGCCGAGACCGGTGAGCACGTCGTGGTACGCCTGGTGGCGCAGTCGCTCCTTGAGCTCGGCCAATTGGGCGAGTGAGCGACCGAGCTGTCCGTTCTCAAACGCCACCGCGGCGTGGTTGGCAAGCGTCTCGAACAGCTTGAGGTCCTCGGCGACGAATGAAGTCACGTCTCCGAGGCGGTCGCCGATGATCAGCATCCCGATCGTCTCGGTGTCTGTCCGTAGGGCCGCGACCATCGCGTCCTGCATGCCGGGGTAGCGCTGTTCGATCAGCTCCGATTGCGCCGGCGAGCGCTCGTACAGGAACGAGCTCGTCTCGACCAGGGCGCGACGGTAGAGCGGATCCTCGGTATCGGGTTCGATCTCGCGCATGACATGGCGCACATCGCCGGGGCCTATCACCGTTTCGAGGGCCGCCTCACCTGGGCGGGTCGGAAAAAGTACGAGGCGTGCCCGACCGGCCCGAAACATGCCGCGCGCGTGTTGGAGCAGGTCGCCGACCGCTGCATCAAGCTCCGGCGAGCGCTGGAGGATGCGCGTCGATTCGTACAGGAATTCGAGGCTCTTATTCTTCTCCCGTTCCGACATCAACGTTCGGTATGCGAGCAGGATCAGAGCGATGGGGATACCCAGCAACCAGGCGGCCGATGGCTCCAGCCACAGGATCGTGGCGCCCATCAGCGCCAGGCTGGTGTTGGTCATCCCCACGGCCAGTCCGAAGCGCAGCACCTCGGGCAGGCGACCGCCCTCCCAGCGGCCCTCGGCGAACGCGATCGCAAGCGCGATCGACAGGATCCCGACCACGTTGCTGATCGCCGCGGCCGCGAAAGCCGCCAGCCAGACCAAGGCGCCAGGCCGGGCATCGCCGCCGCTGATGAGGGTGAAAACGATGACGGCGAGGGTCGCCTCAAGCGCGAAATGGCTGATGTTGAAGGCCAGCTTGATCGGTGGCTGGCGACGGATGAGGACCAGGCCGATGCCGGCGCCAAGCACGTTGGCGACAACGAAATCGACTGGCGTGGCGAAGACAAGCCCGATGACCAGGGGGATCTCGCTGAGCGAGAATGTGTGCGCCTGGCGCCGGAACTCGAGGTGTACGACGTTCGTTTCGGCGAGGTAGAAGGCGATCGCCAACGCCCACCAGGGGATGGACACCGGGGCGAAATGGGGATCAATCTTCAGCGCGACGGCGGCGAACAGCCCCGTCGCGAGGAGCGCCATCGCGCCGGTCAGCGTCCAGATTCGCGCGGCGCCCGGCGCCAGCCGAAAACGGATCCCCCCGCGGCCACGCAGCGTCACGATTTTCGCCGCTGTCATGGTCTCCCTTCCCTATGGCGCTTCGATTCGATGGAAAGGTGACCCCGCCCGGGCACGATGGGCGGGGTCACCGGGGTTGCTCCGCTAGGGCGTCGGCGCGATGGGTGCGTCGACGATTGTCCCGTCATGTGGCGAGTCGAAGTTGAACGAGTCGGTGCAGTCATCGGGGTTGATATTCGCCATCGAATAGAAGGCCCCGGACCACGAGTTGCCTGACCAGGAGTTCCCATCCCAGGCGCCGCCCGACCAGGTGGTGCCGGACCAGGAGTTGCCGGACCAGATTTTGGCCGACCATGAGTTGCCAGACCAGTAGTTGCCGGACCACGAGTTGCCGTTCCACGTGCCGCCCGACCACGAGTTGCCGCT
>CAZTAI010000280.1:0-2145 GCA_964611555.1 uncultured Chloroflexota bacterium
CCCCTCGTTATCGCTACCGGAGGCATTGGCATCGGTCCCCGCCGGCGCGCTCGTGACCTGCACCGTGGCCTCGCGGGTCTGCTCGTTCACGGTCGTCGTCAGGAAGAGCGGCGAGATCGTCCACCACGCGAACGCGGCCCCTCCGAGGACGATGACCGCGGCGGCTAGCTGCGCGCGCCGATCAGTGCGCAGCAGCGCCAGCGGACGCGTGAGCATGTCCGAAGTCTACGAAGGGACGTTGAGATCCCCGTAAGACACACGCCACCATCGTCAATAGACTCGGCGCGAGTGGACTTCGACCTCTCCCCCGAACAGGAACAGATCCGAAAGCTCGCGCGCGACTTCGCCGACAAGGAGATCGCTCCCGGCGCGCGCGAGCGCGACCGCGCCGAGGAGTTCCCGGCCGACGTCCTGCGGAAGATGGCCCCGCTCGGGCTCCTGGGCGGACCGATCCCGGAGCAGTACGGCGGCATGGGCGTCGACAACGTGTCGCACGCGCTCATCACGGAGGAGATCGGGCGCGCCGATTCGTCGGTGCGGACCACGCTCTCGGTGCAGATCTCCCTCGTCGAAAAGACGATCCTGGCCTTCGGAACAGAGGAGCAGAAGCGCGAGTGGCTCCCCCGCCTCTGCAAGGGCGAGATCATCGGCTGCTTCGGCCTGACCGAGCCCGAGGCGGGCAGCGACGCGGCGAACCTCCGCGCGACCGCGAAGAAGGACGGCGACGGCTGGGTGATCCGCGGCCGGAAGATGTGGATCAGCAACGGCAGCGTGAGCAAGCTCGCGCTGGTCTTCGCCCGCACCGACCCGGACGCGTCGAAGGCTCACCGCGGCATCACGGCCTTCCTGATCGACCGCGAGAAGCAGCCGTACGGCAGCCAGGCGATCCACGGGAAGCTGGGCCTCAGGTCGTCGGACTCGTCCGAGCTGATCCTCGAGGACGTGCGCGTGCCGGACTCGCAGCGGCTTGGTGAGCTCGGCAAGGGATTCGCGATCGCCATGGCCGCTCTCGACAACGGCCGCTACTCGGTCGCGGCCGGCGCTGTCGGCGTCGCGCAGGCCTGCATCGACGCCTCGGTGACGTACGCCACGCAGCGGAAGACGTTCGGCAAGCCCATCGCGGGCCACCAGCTGGTGCAGGAGATGCTCGCGGACATGATCGTGGAGACCGAGGCCGCGCGCCTCCTGCTCTGGCGCGCCGGCGCGCTCAAGGACAAGGGTCTACCGAACACGAGGGAGACGTCGATCGCGAAGCTCTACGCCTCCGAGGCCGCGCAGCGCGCCGCCGACCTGGCGATCCAGATCCACGGCGGCTACGGGTTCTCGGACGAGTTCCCGGTCGAGCGGTACTGGCGCGACGCGCGCGTGAACCGCCTCTATGAGGGGACCACGCAGATCCAGAAACTGATCATCGCGCGCTTCGCGACCGGGATCGACGCGATCGCATGACGGGCGAGAGCGACCGCGGCATGGAATGGGAGCCGGAGGCGGACCGGATCCTGACCGCGCTCACCGGCATGGTCCCCGAGACGCTCCGGCCTCTCGCCGCGGCCAGCGGTCGGGAAGAGAGCGAGCTTGTGGCGACCGACCGCGGTGCCACGGCGGTCACGCCGGACGACGTCGTCCGGGGCTGGATCCGCATCACTCCACCGGAGCAGCGCAACGGCCTGGTCGAGGTCATCGACGACCTCGGCTTCGATCCCGAGCTCTTCGCGGACGAGCTGGAGGCCCTCGGCGACTGGGAGGAAGAGGGCAGCTGAGCCGAATGGAACCGGAGCGGCCGTCCCAGCGTCCTAAGCCCATGAGACGCGCCGTCATCCTCGCGGTCCTCGCGGCCACCGCCGTCCTTGCCATCGGCGCGGCCGCACTCTCAGCCAGCCTGGGCAGCGGCGGGAGCGGCGGCGACCAGGCACGCCGGACGGTCCCGGCGCCGATCGATGGGCTCGAGGTCGTCATGCGCGAGTCCGCGCCGCCGCAGGTCTCCCTCAAGATCACGGCGGGCCTTCCGAGCGGCTGCGCGCAGGCCCACTCTCACCAGCTGACCCGGGCAGGGAACACGATCACGGTGACCGTGCTGAACTCGATGCCGACCGGCGAGCCGATCTGCACCATGATCTACGGCTCGTACGAGCTGACGGTCGACCT
>CAZTAI010000281.1:0-2129 GCA_964611555.1 uncultured Chloroflexota bacterium
GTCCACGCCTTGATGTAGTTGATCGCATCGGTGCCGGAGAAGAAGGAGTAGATGTCCTTCGTCTGCTGGCCCTTGAGCGTGGTGACGTATGGCAGGAAGTCGGCGCTACCCAGCGGCGCCTTCAGCGAGCCGGTGATCTTGCCGCCGCCTTTGGTGAAGCCACTCGTGAAGTCGGCCGCGGATTCGTTACCGAAGCCGTAGTCGGAGACGAAGGTGAAGACCTCTTTCACGCCCTTCTTCGTCGCGAAGTACTCGCCGATCGGATAGCTGATCTGGTACGAGCTGAACGAGGTCCGGAAGATGTACTTGCTCTTGCAGGAGGGCTTGCAGTCCGTCGTCGTGCGCGTGAGCGCGTTGCCCCCGGCGTTGGTCTCGATGAAAACGAGCTTGGCCGCGTCGATCGTGTTGCGTACCGCATAAGCGATCGGCGTCGCGACGATGCCCATCATTACGTCGACGCGATCTGAGTCGATGAACTTTTGCGTCATCTGAGCGCCGACCACCGGGTCGTTCGCCTCGTCTTCCCACACCCACGTGACGGGACGATTGGCGAGCTTCCCGCCCTTCTGCTCCAGGTAGAGCTCACTGGCGCGCCGCATCGACGCGCCGAGCTCCGCGTACACCTTCGTGAACGGCAGAAGCTGGCCGATCTTGAGCGCTGGTCCAGGAGAGGCGGTCGCCGCCGCAGACGCGGTGGCCGCGCCGCTTGGGCTCGGCGTCGCCGCGGGACCACAGGCCGCGATCGCCGCTGCCGCCGATGACGCCGCGAGGAATTGCCGTCTGGTGAGCCGGTAGGAACGACGCTCCGCGCCCTTGTTCTCGTCCATGTGATCCCCCTCTACGCGGTGGTCTGACCGCGCGAGGCTAGCCACCGCCCTCGAGGCTGGCAAGCGCGCCGCGCCGGCATCGCGTCATACCGCGATGCGGCCTGCACGGTTCGCGGCGATCGATGGCTCGTTTGACGTTATGATTGCAAACTGATAACATTAACCAAAAGCGGTATCTGGAACGTCACCTAATCCGCGTTTGGGGAGGAATGACGTGATCCGCGAGAAGCCAGCGTTCATCGCACCGGGTCTGCTCACGTTCCTGTTCCTGGTAGTCCTCGAGCTTGTCACAATCGCCGCGCTGTTTGCGCTGATCAATGGGCGGGCACCCGGGCCCCTGATCGTCCTAGACCTCCTCGCGATCATTGCTGTCGCGATCTCCTTCGGCGGGTTCCTGATCGTCAGCCCGAACGAGGCGCAGGTGCTCCAGGTCTTCGGCAACTACGCGGGCACCGTCAACCAGCCGGGACTCTGGTGGACCAACCCCTTCACGCTGCCTCGTCACAAGGTCTCGCAGCGCGTGCGCAACTTCGAGAGCGCGCATCTCAAGGTGAACGACCACGATGGCAACCCGATCGAGATCGCCGCCATCGTGGTGTGGCGCGTCAGCGACACCGCCGAGGCGGTCTTCCAGGTCGACGACTACGAGAACTACGTGAAGGTGCAGACAGAGGCCGCCGTCCGCAACCTCGCGACGAGCTATGCGTACGACTCACATCAGGACGACCGCCTTTCGCTGCGCACCAGCAGCGACGAGATCACCGGTCGTCTGCGCAGCGAAGTGCAGGACCGTCTCGCGAAGGCCGGCATCGAGGTCATCGAGGCGCGCCTGTCGCACCTCGCGTACGCGCCGGAGATCGCGCAGGCGATGCTGCGCCGCCAGCAGGCGAGCGCGGTCGTCGCGGCGCGGACGCGCATCGTCGAAGGCGCGGTCGGCATGGTGGAGATGGCGCTCGCCGAGCTCTCGAAGCGAAGCGTGGTCCAGCTCGACGAGGAGCGGAAGGCGGCCATGGTGAGCAACCTTCTCGTCGTCCTCTGCAGCGAGCACAGCACGCAGCCAGTCGTGAACACGGGCACCCTGTACACCTAGCCGGGTCGTGGCAGAGAAAAAGGCCTACCTGCTCCGCGTCGACGCGGCGCTGCACGAGGCGCTGCAGAGATGGGCGGCCGACGAGCTGCGCAGCGTGAACGCTCAGATCGAGTTCGCGCTGCGCCGGGCGCTTCAGGACGTCGGCCGTCTGCCGGCGGGACCGCCCCCGGCTAGGCCGACTCGCGCTCGAAAAGCGTAGCCAGGCCCTGCCC
>CAZTAI010000282.1:0-2126 GCA_964611555.1 uncultured Chloroflexota bacterium
TTGATGTTGTGATGCACGCGGAAGCCGGTGTAGACCTCGACGTGCCCGTCGTCGTGCGTGACCGGGAAGTTCACGGTCAGCTCGCGCTTCGGGACGCGCAGGACCCTGTGCATCCCGGGATCGAGGCCGAGGCGCTCGGCCGCCGCGTCGAGCTCCCCCTGCGCGTTGGCCCAGATGCCGTTGGCAGTTGGCTTCGTCGGGCGCTCGGTGGTCATCGCGCTAAGGCTATCGTGTCGGTACAAGTCCGGCGCCCAGGCGCCGGAGGTCAGTCGCTGACCGCGACGACCCAGTCCCAGACCGACCCGGTGAAGGTGCTCGTTCCGGCGCTCCCTGCTGCGACCACGTACCGGACGCCATCTGGCCCGAGGCCGGTCAAGACGAGCTCCCAGTGCGAGACCCCGGGCTCCGCGGTGGTGATGACGTCCGCCGTCAGCGTACTGCCGTCACGCACCACGGACGCCATTGCGAACGGCTCAGCGTACCTGGCATCGAGCAGCCACAACGTCTCGGGATCGGAGCGCCATGCCTCCGCACGAAGATCCGTCAGGCCGCTCAGGCTCCTGGCATCGGCAACCTCCCAGTAGCCCCGCGTCCCGCGCTCGGTGCTGCCCCAGCCGTTGGAGAACGTGGTCGTCTCCTCCCCGCCCCACCACGGGCCGACCGCCTCCAGCCGTCGCTCCCAGGTGGCCTGTGCGATGACCGGTGAATCATCGCCGACGCCGCCTGACACGGACCCTCCGGCAAGCAGGAGGACACTCAACGGCAGGAGGACGGCGAGCGTCCCGAACACGAGCCACGAGGCGAGGAATCGCCTGGGCAGGAGCCCAGGGCGCACCGCTCCGAGCCCGAAGGCGAGGGGCGCCGCGGCGAGGCCGATCACGCTGGCGGCGTTCTGCGGGACGTCGATGACGAGCGTCAGGAAGATGCCCGCGAGAAGCGTCCCGCTGAGCGCCACGGGCACACGAACATCGGCGTAGAGGCGTCGGCTTGCCACGGCCACGGCCTCCGCGATCGCCCTGCCGGCGAAGTACAGCCCGAGGGCGACAGCGCCGGCCATCATCAGCGTGTTCCAGCCGCCGTCGGAGGTCTGGAGCGTCCAGGTGCGGTCCATGAGCCCGCTGACGAGCTGGACCACCCCGGCGGCCGTCAGCGACAGCACGAAGAGAAGCACGAGGCCGAAGAAGAATCCGTAGAGCCCCGGGCCGACGCCCGCCCATACCCCCGATCCCGCCGCGGCCAGGAGCCGCCGAGCGGACTGCTCCGGCCGCGCCAGCTCCCGAGCGAGATGGCGGGGCACGCCCAGCCGGGCCTGCGCATCGGCCTCCGCACGGTCGACGGGAACGCCGCGGTCCATCCGCTCGGCGACCGCGTCATCCAGATGGGCGCTGATCTCCTCGATGATCTCCGCTCGTCGTTCGGGCGGGAAGGGCAGCAGTTGGCCCAGCTCGTCGAGGTAGCGGTTTCGCTGCTCGTCAGGCATCGGATCCGGCCCGCGCCATGCGCGTGACCCCCATCGACACGGCGTCCCATTGTCGTGAGGCATCGGCGAAGAGGCGATCTCCCGCCGGCGTGATCGAGTAGTAGCGGCGTCGCGGCCCGCGCTCGCTGGCGCGCCAGGTGGCGGTGAGGGCGCCGTCGCGTTCGAGGCGATGGAGCGCGGGGTAGAGCGAGCCCTCACTCGGGGCGAACAGCTCGCCGCTCCGATCCCGGATGCGCTGCGCGATCTCATAGCCATAGAGCTCTCCGTCGCGCAGGACGCTCAACACGAGGAGCGGCAGGGTCCCTTTGAGAAGATCCAGCTTCGGCATCGGCGCACACACCCGCTACATCGGAGTCCGAGGAACCAACAATATCGCGCCTGTCAAGGCCCGTTCGGTGGCAAGATGAGGCGGTCCACCCAGCAGAAGGCGCCGGCGGCCCACTGACGTCGGCTGGCGCCCGAGATCCGAGGAGGTACGCCGATGGCGCCCCGCGTCATGACCGTCTCCGGACCGATTCCACCTGACCGGCTCGGCTTCACGCTGCCGCACGAGCACACCGCCATAGCGCTCTGGCACATCGACGGACGTCACGACTACTGGGAGCTCACCCCCGACGACGACCTGCTCATCGAGGAGCTCGGGGAG
>CAZTAI010000283.1:0-2103 GCA_964611555.1 uncultured Chloroflexota bacterium
GTCGACTCGAGCCTCGGCCTGGTCTGGGCGCTCGCGGCCATTGCCTGGGGCGTCGTGTTCGTCGTCACCGCCGAGCTCGCGCGGAGGCCGACGGGACCAGGGCGATAACGGATCGCGGCTGGGTGACGTAGAAAAGAGCTAGGAGGGTTCCATGCACACAATCGGCACGAAGATGTTCGCCCTGGCAGTCACAGCCGCCCTCCTGATGGGCTGCGGCGCACAGACGAGTTCGTTCGATGCCCAGTTCATCGACATGATGGTTCCGCATCATCAGGGAGCCATCGAGATGGCGAGGATCGCGTCCACGCGCGCGAGCCACCCCGAGCTGAAGATGATGGCGGAGAGTGTGATCAAGTCACAGCAGACCGAGATCGACCAGATGAAGTCATGGCGTCAGGCATGGTTCGGGTCTGACCAGACGCCGTCGCTCGACCGGATGCCGATGGTCCCCGGGATGGGCCACGGCGGAACGATGGACATGAAGAAGGACGTGGACTTGCTCCGGTCCGCGGCCGAGCCCTTCGACCGGCAATTCATCGACATGATGCGCGAGCATCACCGCTCCGCCATCGAGGCCGGACGGCTCGCTCAAACGCAGGCACAGCATGGCGAGATCAAGGAGCTGGCCGGACGGATCGTCGCCGACCAGCAGCGCGAAATCGAGCAAATGACCGAGTGGCGGCGGGACTGGTTCGGGTCGAACTAAGGCAGCGCCGGCGCATCCGATCTAGCGACAATCATGGAGCGCGAAGCGTTGGCAGGCCGATACTGATCCACGAGGTGAGCGACCCCGGCGTGAGCATCGGACGCCGCGCCTTCTTGACGAGCTTGCTCGCGGTTGGCGTCGTCGGCTGCACCCGGTCGGAGGCGCGCTGGGGGGATGAGCTCCAGCCGCTCTACGCGCGACCGGACCGCGACGAGTGGCCGGATGTCTTTCGCGAGCTCCCGGCACCGACCCAGGAGGTCTACCGCTATGCGGCGGCGAATCAGGCAGTCCTGCAGTACATGCCGTGCTTCTGTGGCTGCGTGAACGGCGGGCATGCCTCGAATTACGACTGCTACGTCCGCGAGGCGTACTGGGACGGGCGCATCCGCATCGACACCATGAGCTTTGGCTGAGACATCTGCACCGGAGTCACGCGTGACGTGATAGCGATGCGGACCGAGGGCCTCTCCTTACGGGCGATCCGATCGAAGATCGATGAGAAGTGGGGCGATCGCGGGCCCTCGACCAAGACCCCGCTCCCGCCTGCCTAGCTTCAAGGACCCCCGGGCCGGGCACCGCGTACGCGACGTCGAATGATCAAGGCCACCACCAGAGCGATGAGCGCGCCAAGCGCGATACCAGGAAGCATCAAAGGCTGGTCGAGCGCGACTTCGATCGCAGTCGGTTCCGACCCGAGGAGCGTGCCGGATCCAAGCGCGCGCAGCTCGTCAGTCGACGGCGGCCCAGGATGGCTTCCCGAGCAAGCGTCAGTGACATACGCGCCTCCTTCTCGCCGGAGGTACAGCACGTGAGTACCGGCGGCGGCGCTGTAGTCAACGCTCGTCACCGCGCCGGCCGTCGGTCCGGTTCGCACCGTGACTGATCCAGCGGGAAGGGATCCCTTGAAGAGCGCTCGTGGTCGGAATGTCAGCGATCCGCCGCCCAGCCCAACCGCCGTGACGGTGCCGTCCGCGATGATCTCCGCGCGTTGGATCTGTTCGCTGAGGTCTGGGGCTCTGCAAGAAGCGAGCGCCGGCATCGTGCTGCTCATCATCAGCAGCGCGCTCAACGCGGCGACCTGGAGCTTTGCGGCCATGCCCCATTGTGGAACGAGCGCGATGCGATAGTGAGGAGCATGACGAGGCCAGGTGATGGTGCGGCGCAGGCCGGGTTTGCCTTCGCCCTGACGCTTGCGGTTGCCATGACGGTTGGCGCCAGTTCAGCAGTCGGGTTCACCTGCGCGCCACGTGAACCGCGCGCCGCCCCGACGGAAGCGATGGCGTCCGGGAGTTGGAAGGTCGTCGAGGGCGTCATCGAGGCCGAGTCCATCTTTGGGATCCGCTTCCGGGTCGAGCGCACGTATGAGCGAACGTATGCCGCTGAGGTCGCGCGCACGA
>CAZTAI010000284.1:0-2101 GCA_964611555.1 uncultured Chloroflexota bacterium
GCCTGCGGCGCTGGGCGATGGTCATCGACCTTCGGCGCTGCGACGGCTGCCAGTCGATCGGGAAGCCGCCGCAGTGCACCCGAGCCTGCATCGAGGGCCACTTCGCGCCTCAGCCGATGGAGTGGATCGAGGTGTACGAGGCCCCGCTCGCCGGAAGCGGCACCCAGTTCATCCCCACGCCCTGCATGCAGTGCCAGAACCCCCCGTGCGTGAACGTGTGCCCCGTCGCGGCGACCTTCTCGACACCGGAGGGCACCGTCCTCATCGACCAGCAGCGCTGCATCGGCTGCCGCATCTGCATGGAGGCCTGCCCGTACGACCGCCGCTTCTTCAACTGGGGCACCGCGCCGCAGCCGCCGGAGACGCTCTTCATGGACTACTCGCCCGAGCACCAGAGCCCGGCGATCCGCGGGACCGTCATGAAATGCGACTTCTGCCCCGACATGGCCCGCGCCGGCCGGCTCCCGTACTGCGCGCAGGGCTGTCCGAACTACGCCATCTACTACGGCGACCTCGAGGAGGACGTCGCGACGAACGGCCGTGACGTCGTGGTCCTCTCGCGGCTCCTGGCCGAGAGCAACACGTACCGGCTGAAAGAGGAGCTCGGCACCGAGCCGCGCGTGCACTACATCCCCGGGCACGGCGAGCTCGTCGGTCGCAAGGCCACGACGAAGGGCCGCCTGCCCACACAGTGGCCGTGGACGAAGCTCGTGAAGGGAGCGACGACGTGGAAGCGGTAGACCGCGGCCATGAGGCGCCCGGCGTCACGCCGGAGTGGCGCGCGCACCTCGAGCGCCTCGCCCTCGCGCCGCTCGCGCAGACCGGTCGCGCGTATCGGCTCTGGCTCGTCGCGCTCCTCGCGGTCATCGCCTGGGGTGGCTACGCGTACTCGAGCCAGGTCGCGGACGGTCTCATCGTCACCGGGATGCGCGACCGCATCTCCTGGGGCGTCTACATCGCGAGCTTCGTCTTCTTCATCGGCATCAGCCACGCCGGGACGCTGCTCTCGGCGATCCTCCGCGCGGCGAAGGCCCGCTGGCAGCTCTCGATCACGCGCATGGCGGAACTCATCACCGTCGTGGCGCTCATCGTCGGCGCGCTCTTCCCGTTCATCGACATGGGCCGCCCGGATCGGGTCCTCAATCTCCTGTTCTATGGGCGCTGGCAGTCGCCGCTCATGTGGGACATCCTCGCGATCAGCACCTACCTCACCGGCTCGACGCTCTATCTCCTGCTGCCGCTCATCCCGGACTTCGCCCTCGCGCGCGATCGTCTCGGCCCGACCGCCTCACGCCTGCGCCGGACGCTCTTCACCCTCGGCGCCGTCGGGTACCGCGGCACCCCGACGCAGCGCCGCGCGCTCGAGCGGGCGATGACGGTGATGATGATCGTCATCATCCCGGTCGCGGTGTCGGTGCACACCGTCGTCTCGTGGATCTTCGCGATGACGCTCCGCGTGCCGTTCAACTCGTCGGTGTTCGGGCCGTACTTCGTCGCCGGCGCGATCTTCTCCGGGGTCGCCGCGATCATCGTGCTCATGGCGGTCCTGCGGAAGCTCCTGCACCTCGAGGAGTGGATCACCCGCACGCAGTTCCTCTACCTCGGGTATCTGCTCGCGGCGTTCACGCTCATCATGACCTACTTCAACCTCGCCGAGTACGTCACGAGCGGGTACAAGATGGAGGAAGGCGTCGCCTTCCACTTCACGCAGCTCATGACCGGGCCGTTCGCCCCGCTCTTCTGGGGCTACTGGGTCGGCGGGATGCTCGTCCCGGGGCTCATCGTCCTCTTCCCACGGACGCGGACGATCGCCGGGATCACCGTCGCGGCGGTCCTGGTCCTGGTGGCGATGTGGATGGAGCGATACGTCATCGTCGTCGCGGGATTCCGCGTCCCGCTCATGCCCTACGCGCCGGCCGAGTACGCCCCGACGTGGGTGGAGTGGTCCATCCTCGCCGGAGCCTTCGCGCTCTTCGCGCTCCTGATCTCGCTCTTCGCGAAGCTCTTCCCGGTCATCTCCGTCTGGGAGGTCGTGGAGCACCGTGGACCCGAGCCGGAGCCAGCGCCGACGGCGGCCGCGCCGGCGCCGCCGCGGCCGCTC
>CAZTAI010000285.1:0-2093 GCA_964611555.1 uncultured Chloroflexota bacterium
CGAGAGGAGGAGCGAGCGGCCTGATCGTCAACTGGTGGAAGGGAGTTTCCACGCAACTTGACAAAGGCTCTCGGCCGCCTCGTCGCGACTCACACCCGCAAGCTGGCGCTGGACGTATTCATATAGCCGGGCTCGGTTCGGCTCGCGCAGCGCAGCCAAAGCCTCAGGCCGCCGGGCGAATGTCGGCTTCCGCACCAGCCAATGCTAGGTTCACTTCGGAGCAGCTTGGAGCGGCAACCCGGCGGAGAGAATCGCACTTTCCGCACAGTTTCAAGCCCGGCGCGTTACGAGGAGGCGCGTATCACCCGAATTTGACGGGGTTGCCAATCGCGACATCCTCCACGCGCTCGAGGATCTGTGGTCGGCGGGCTCGGTGCCAGGCGAACCGACCGCGGATCGATTCGCCTGCGCGGCGTGCGACCTCGACCTGCCGGCGCTGACCGACCTCGCCCGGCGGGTCTTCATGGTCCAGCTGCGCGACTTCCTCGATCCCTGGACGTTCGATGTCAAGAAGGCGATGAAGTGATATTCGGCTTTCGCCTTGCCGCCGCCGAGGAACTCGTTGCTGGCCACGGTGAAGGTCGTGACGTTTTTCCCGCTCGCCAGGCCGCGCATCTCCGGGTCGCGCGTCAGGCGTCCCGTGAGGAGGACCCTATGTACTTGTCAACGTTGCAGCACACGAGGAAGCGTGGCACCGTAGCGGCGTCAACCTATTTCCCGGTTGGAGAGGTAGAAATGAACAGAGGCGGCGGCATCGGAGTTATCGGCGTGATTGTCATTGTCGTGGTGATCCTATTCCTGGTCGGCGTCATCAAGCTCTGAGGTCTGCCGTCAGAGCACAGAACTGCCCCCGTCGGCCCGTCGAGGCTGGACGTTCTAGCTGACACAACGCCACCGAGCATTGCCAAAGGTCGGGTGCGGTGGCAGGATGACCGTTCGTTGCAGTCCGAACCACTGGGAGGAGCGGAGAATGGCGCATCCGAACGAGGATCTGGTCCGTCGCGGCTTCGCGGCGTTCGGGACCGGAGACATGGCGACGCTGGGGGAGCTGTTCGCCGACGACATCGTATGGCACACCGGTGGACGCAGCCCGATCGCGGGGGACTACAGGGGCAAAGACGAGGTCTTCGGGTTCTTCGCGCAGCTCGCGGAACGGGCCGGGGGGACCTTCCACGTCGACATCCACGACGTGCTGGCGAACGACGAGCACGTGGTCGCCCTGACCAAGGGGACCGCGGAGCGGGAGGGGAAGAGGCTGAGTGACAACGGGGTGCAGGTCTTCCATGTGAAGGACGGCAAGGTCACCGAGTCGTGGTTCCACCCCAGCGACCAGTACGCCAGCGACCAGTTCTGGAGTTGACCTCGACCGGACCAACGACGAGCACGTGGTCGCGGCGGCTCGGGGAATACGACTAAGTGGACGTCAATCCCACGTCACGACGGCGTGGTACTCGGTCTTCTTCTTGACGCCACCGATGAACTCGTTGCTCGCCACGGCGAACGTCTAGCAAGGCGGCTGAGTGGGCCGGAACAATGTCGGAATGATCGCGGCCCCTCTCGGCGTCAACCGCCCGGTGCCCGATAGCTGGGCGAAGGACGCCACGGGCACCCTCCGGGATGTAGCCGCCGGTGAACAGGTACTTGGGCATGGCCAGCCTCCCTCCGCGGGGCATCCGATGGGACACACTCGGGCCGCGGATCGCCTGCGCCTAGCACCCGACAACGAGCCGCCTGAGCCCATACATCGGCCCCTCACCCCGAGCGGTCATGCGTCGCACCGCCTAGGGTGCTGCCGCCAGTTTCCTTTCGCATCGCTGACGCCGCGTCGTGCCATCGACGCGAGGGTACGCGGGTTGACGCAACAGCTTAGGATGGCGGGGCAGGGCAAAGAAGCGGGACCGTGACCCGCGCGTTGACCCCAGTACCAGGAGGAACGTTCATGCCAGGAGTCGCGACGAAGTCATTCGACTCGCCCGACGAGACCAGGACCCCGCCGAAGACCAAGGTGGACGTCGTGAGGATCGGAAGCTCGACGGCAGCCCGTTTCACCTTCCAACCGGGATGGCGCTGGTCCGAAGCAGTGAAGCCCATAG
>CAZTAI010000286.1:0-2091 GCA_964611555.1 uncultured Chloroflexota bacterium
TACGAGCCGTCGCGATGGCGGTAGCGATTCTGGAAGTTCAGGACGGACTTGCCCTCGTCGATCTGGCGCGCGACCTCGCGGTTCGTCGCCGCCAGATCGTCTGGGTGGACGAACTCGACGAACGGCCGGGACTTGAGCTCGTCGAGCTCGTACCCCAGGACATCCGTCCACGCCGGATTGAGCCGCACGAAGTAGCCGCTGGCAGTGGCCGTCGCCAGCATGTCGATCGAAACGTCGAAGAACCGATCTCGCTCTTCGATGGCCGCCTGGCGCGCGGTCTCGGTGCGCTCGCTTGCACGGGAGCTCCGCAAGATCATGAACGCCAGGAAGGTAGAGGTCCCGAGGACCATAAGCGAGACGCCATATCGGGTCTCGTACAGTCCGCTCGCCTCGCCCTGCAGTCGAAGCCAGGCCAGGAACACGGGTACCACGAGCGACGCGACCATGAGTCGGCGAGCGAGCCGCGCCGAGGCTGACGGCCCGACCAGCGCGTCGAGCAGTCCGCGGCCGGGCAGCAGACCGATCGTACCGATGCTGACCACGATCATCGTCACTGCGGTGGTCAACGCCATCTGGGTATAGGCGGCGACCAGGGACGGTGCACTCGCCTTGAACATGAAGTCGAGCACGTTGAGCGCGGCAAGCAAGAGCGAACTGAGCAAGAGGGCCGGCACCGCCCTGGCTGATGGGCGGACCGTGGCCAGAATGATCGCGGTCCCGACGAGCAGGAAGCAGATCACCGTCATCGGGGACATCCGGTTCGGGTCGACCGTTCCGACCTGGCCGGGCGGTTCGCGGAACAGCCACTGGTCGATGCCGACGTCCCGACCGACGACGTACTGGCTGCCGACCAGCGCGGCGAGAACCAGGACGGCGACCACCGGGAGAAGGGCCAAGCGCCGATCACGAGCCGTCTTTGCTCGTGCACTGAGGAGCATGCCGATGCCCAGGAGCACGAAGGCGAGCGCGGCGTTGGCCTTCATGGTCAGCAGCCCGGGAACGATGGACTTCAGGATGTCGAGCCCGAGCAGCCAACCGAGCAGAGTCGTGATCCCGACCGCGACGGCCACGCTGCCGGCGACCGTCGGGAGATCATTCAGGCTCAGGCGCATCGCGCCCAAGGGCAGCGCCGACGTATCGGGGCGGACCATTCCGATCGAACGTTGCATGGACACCTGGACTGGCGGGGCTTTTCATGATTGTGGCCGCGGCGCGTCACCACAAGCGGCCATCAGTCCCGTTCGGATTCACTCAATCGGCTGCTGGTGCGCGGGCTTGACGCGCGACGACGCAGCCGCTACGGTTCGGCCGTACCAAACAGTACGGGACAGTCGAACTGTATGGAAGAACCGAATCAAGACCCAGAGCGCCCGGCGGTCACCCGCGCTCTGGCCGCGTCCGAGGTTTTCCAACAGCGGCTGATGGCCCTGCATGCGGCCGAGTTCTCGACCCTCGACATCACGATGGCCCAGGCCAAGCTCCTGTATGTCCTCATGGCTGCTGGCGAGCTGAGCATGTCCGAGACCGCCCAGCGACTCGGGGTCACCGTGTCCACGGCCAGCGGTGCGGTGGATCACCTCGTCGATGTCGGCCTGCTCGCACGATCCGAAGACCCCAGCAATCGCCGACAGGTCCGCGTGTCGGTCACCCAGATGGGAATGCAGACCCTCGAGCAGGTCCGCGAGCTGAGCACTCGCCAGCTCCGGAAGTTGTTCGAGCTCGTCAGCGACGAGGAGCTCGAGATTGTCGAACGGGCGACTCGAATCCTGGCCGACGCCGCGTCCGCTGCCGCGCCCGCGACCGCCGCGTCCCCCACCTCCTCCACGACAGTCCCCGGGAGCAATGAATGAGCCGTCTCAGCCAGCTCGCCGTCTTGAAGCGGAGCGTGACGCTCCTGCTCGCGTCCGGCCTCTTCGTCGCCGGTATTCTCGCCTGGGGAAACCTGAAGCAGGAGCTCCTGCCGGACATCTCGTTCCCGATCATCACGGTCATCGCGCCGTACCCGGGCGCCGGTGCTGCCGACGTCACTGAGCAGATAACGAAGCCGATCGAGCGGGCGGTGTCGGGCGTCCCGGGCCTCGACCAGCTCCA
>CAZTAI010000287.1:0-2089 GCA_964611555.1 uncultured Chloroflexota bacterium
CCGCGAGGTTCCCGACCATGACGCTGTGGTGGTACGTGCCGGGCGTCTCGAGCAGGAGACGGCGCAGCAGTCGGTTCGATGGGTTCGCGAGCTCGAGGAGCTGGAAGACGGTCATGATCCCGAACACGTTGCCCAGGATCGCGAAGCTCCCCACGGCGAGGATGACCGCCAGGAACGCGTTGACGAGACCGGCGCCTGCGAGCAGCACCATCGCCGCCACGTCCCGCTGGTCAACCAGGCTGAATGCCGTGACCACGAGGATGTTGATGATCGCCAGGAACGCGAACACCCGCACGAACGCGTTGAGACGCTCGGCGCTGGTGATCGTGAGCAAGGACACGAGGCCACCCGCCAGGACGTAAGCCGCCGGGTCGAGCGCGTCGCGGTTCATGACGCCGGCGAGCACCCCGAGCGCGACGGCCATCGCCGCTCCGGCGCCGCCGTGGAGCAGGATGCCGATGAGCAGCACGGCCGCGGAGGTGGGCACGAGGAACGCCCACAGCGCGCGGTCCGCCGACACGCGCATGGCCACGGCCGTGACCACGAGCGCCAGGAAGAAGAGGAGGACCGATCGGTTGCGGTGCCAGATGTCGGGCTGGAAGCGCAGCAGGTAGGCCACCAGCAGCCCCGCGACGAGGGCCGCGATCAACGCGTTTCCCAGGATCGTCCCGGCCTCCGTGCGCGGCTGCGTGAGGCCCAGCTCCTCCAGCTTCTCGAAGGCGACGGCGTCGATCGGGTCACCCAAGCGCACGATCGCCTCGCCGGCCCGAACGGTCACTTCAACCGGGGCCACCGCCGCGCGCGCGCGGTCGCGCTCCTGAGCCGTGAGCTCGGCGCTCATGACCTCGGTCGGCTCGATGAACGCAGCCGCGATGTCTCCGGCGAGCGCGCGCTCCTCGGCGGGGAGGTCGGCCGTGATCGCGTTGCGCACGTCGTCCCGCAGTTCGGGGAGCTCATCCTGGCGAATCGAGTCCGCGAGGGTCTCCGCGATGACGCGACGGGCCTCCGCGGCCACCGCCTCCCACGAGACAGCCGGCAGCTGGGCGAGCAACGTGCGGTGGGTGGTCGGGACCTCCGGCGCGTCGTCGGCCAGGCGCTCCACGGCCTCCTCGATCGTGAGCACCCCGCGGTCGCGCAGGCTGAGGACGCGCTCGACGCCCCGGGCGAACGAGTCGAAGGCGGTCAGCTGCTGCGCGAGGTTGTCCGCGGGCGCCTTGGAGGTCACCGTCTGCGCGGGGACATCGTCGGCGGCCGCATCTCGGGCGGCACGCGTCTGGCTCAGCGAGTCGAAGGTGACGTCACGCGGGGCGCGAATATCGCGCTCGGCGATCTGCCCGACCTCGAGATCCTCCTGGCCGAGCGTGATGTTCGCCGACAGGATGAGGAAGAGCGCCGCACTGACGATGCCGGCCACCACGAGCGCGCGCGCGACGGCGGCGCGCCCCGGACGGCCATCGGAAATATCGGCCAGCGTGCGAGGGATGAACATGCTCGCCCTACGACCCAGCCAGCAGGCGGCGCACGACGTCACTGACAAGGCGGCCGTCGGCACGGCCCTTCGTCCTGGGTGAGAGCTGCCCCATCACCCGACCGAGGTCCGCGGGGGTCGAGGCGCCCGTCTCCGCGATCGCCGCTCGGGCGAGCTGCTCGACCGCGGCCTCGTCGAGCTGCTCGGGAAGGAATTCGGCGAGGATCGCGGCCTCCTGCTCCTCGAGCTCAGCCCGGTCGGCGCGGCCCGCGGCCGCGTACATCTCGATGCTCTCGCGGCGCTGCTTCACCTGCTTGGTGAGCACGTCGACGACCTCCTCATCGCTCAGCTCGCGCCCGAGCGCGATGCGACGGTTCTGGGCAGCCGCCATTGCCATCCTGAGGGTCTGAGTACGCTGGGAATCGCGCGCGCGCATGGCGTCACGCATCGCAGCCTCGATGCGGCCGCGCAGCGTCATGGGGTCGGCGTCCGGCGTCATCGGTCTCGGTAGTCCTCCGCTGCGCCGGCTGTCTTGGGAAAGGGGAGGCTGGCGTCTGGCGCTAGGGGCGCGAGGTTACCTTTCGCTTCTTGGCTTCCTTGCGCTTTCGCTTCACGCTGGGC
>CAZTAI010000288.1:0-2082 GCA_964611555.1 uncultured Chloroflexota bacterium
AACCACGACCGCGCGGTCGCGACCGGCGAAGGCCTGGAGTTCTTCCACGATCGCGCGGCGGATGCGGCGCTGCTGCATCAACGGTGGCTCTCGTCCGAAGACCGCGACGCTCTTGCCGCGCTGCCGACGGTGGCAAAGGCGGACCGCTTCACGCTGTGCCACGGCAGCCTCCGCGATCCGCTTTGGGAATACGTGACCACCGCGCGCGTTGCCAGTGCCACGCTGCAGCTGGCCGAGACCGACCACTGCTGCAACGGTCACACGCACATCCCGGCGCTCTTCCGTCTCACCGCGGACGGCGCCAAGGCGACGCACGTCGTGGAGGGCACGGCCTACCGCCTCGATGAACGCACGCTCATCAACGCCGGCAGCGTCGGGCAGCCCCGCGACGGCGACCCACGGGCGTCGTATGCCGTCATCGATACAGAGGCGGGAACCGCGACGTTCTATCGTGCGTCGTACCGGATAGATGAGACACAACGACGTATCCGCGCGCGCGGCCTCCCGGAGATGTTCGCCGATCGCCTGGCGTTCGGCGTTTAGTGCCGCGCTGGCGCTCGTCCTCCTCGTGTCCTGCGGCAGCACCGTCGGCAGCGGCGGCGCGGTGAGTCCAACACCGTCAACGCGCTCGGTGGCGTTTACCGAGGTCGCGGCGACATCGCAAGGGCGGCACGACTCCGGCGCCACGCTCGTGGTCGGCACGAGCGACGCGTCGCGCGCGACGATCGCGCGCCTCATCCCGAGCGCAGCGACCCCGGATGGGCGTGTTCTCGTCGCTGCGTTCCAGGGTCAGCAGAACACCGGCGGGTACTCGATCCGCGTCACGGCGATCGAGCGCAGCGGCGATCAGCTCGTGGTGCGCGCGACCTTCAGTAGTCCCGGTCCCGGCGTGATCGTGACCCAGGTGCTCACGTCACCCGCGCACGTCGTATCCATCGCATCCGCCGACGCGGCCGGCCTGCGCGAAGCGATCCTCATCGACGGCAGCGGAGCCGAGCGGGCGCGCATCAACACGACCTAAACAACTTCTCAACACGCGCTCCTCCCTAGACTCCGCGAGGTTGAGGGACCGTTGAGCGACGACCGCGATCCGACTGCTGCGCCCGACTCGGGGCGTACGGGCATCGAACGGCGAGAGGAGCGGCGCGGGCAGCGGCCCGGGGATCGCGTCGTGCGGATCGTCCGTCCGCCGGAGTTCAAGCGCACGGCCGGAGGCTTCCTTGCGACCAAAGAAGCCCTGGCGCCGAGGGGCGGCGCGGCGCGTCTCTGGTCCAACGTGCGTCGCGTCCTCATCGGCCGTCGCCTCGCGACGGATGAGGAGCATCAAGAGCGTGTTTCGAACAAGGTCGGCCTGGCGATCTTCGCGTCGGACAATATTTCATCGTCGGCATACGCGACCGAAGAGACGATGCGCGTTCTGGCGCTGGCCGGCGTCGCGGCGCTCGCGCTCACCATGCCTCTCACGATCGCGATCGTCGTGGTCCTCGCGATCGTGGTGCTGTCGTACCTACAGGTCATCCGTGCGTATCCGAACGGAGGTGGCAGCTACGTCGTCGCGAGCCAGAACCTCGGCGTGCTGCCAGGGCTCGTGGCAGGGAGCGCGCTTCTCGTCGACTACTTCCTGACCGTGGCGGTCTCTGTCGCGGCCGGCGTCGCCGCGGTGACCAGCGCCTTCCCCGACCTTCACGGGGAGCGCGTCGTGATTTCGGTCGCGCTGGTGGCGTTGCTCACGGTTGGGAACCTCCGCGGCATCCGCGAGGCCGGGTTGCTTTTCGCCGCCCCCACCTACCTCTACGTCCTATCGGTGTTCGGCCTCATCGGGATCGGGCTGTGGCGCGTCGCGGCCGGCGACATACCTGCACCGCCGCCCATCGAGTCAGTCGCGGGCGAGGGCACGCAGGCGCTCACGCTCCTCCTGCTGCTGCGCGCGTTCTCCTCGGGGTCAGTCGCCCTCACAGGGACCGAGGCCGTCGCCAACGGCGTGCCGGCGTTCAAGGAACCATCGGCCCGCAACGCGAGCATCGTGCTGGTGGTGATGGGATCGCTCTTCGCCACGCTGTTCATCGCGATCAGCTTTCTCAC
>CAZTAI010000289.1:0-2080 GCA_964611555.1 uncultured Chloroflexota bacterium
GACATCCGCGGGTTCACGACGATGTCCGAGGGCATGGACGCGCAGACCCTTCTGGGAACGCTGAACCGCTACTTCGAGGGCATGGTCAACATCGTCAACCGCTACCAGGGCACCGTGAACAAGTACAACGGCGACAACATCATGGTCATCTGGAACGCGCCGGTCGAAGTGCAGGACCACGCCCGGAAGGCGGTCGAGTGCGCCGTCGAGCTCCAGAAGTGGATCGTCGCCGAGCGCGGCAAGGGCGGGCCAGACGTCTCGTTCGGCTTCGGCATCAACTCGGGCGCCGCCGTTGCCGGATTCCTGGGAGCCTCGGGCCGCATGGAGTACACGGTCATCGGCGACCCCGTGAACGTGGCATCGCGGCTCACCTCGAACGACATCGCGCGCCGCGACCAGGTGGCCTGCAGCGCCGAGACGCTCGCGCAGATCGGCGAGGACGTCATCAAGGTCGACCTCGGCGCGATCTTCGTGAAGGGCCGGGGCGAGCCGGTGCGCTGCTATCAGATCGACCGGATCGGTCTCTCGGCGAACCCGAACCCCGCGCCGCCGCCCGAGATCCCAGTCGGGAAGGCGGCCGTGGCCGGCTTCCATTAGCGGGTGGCCCTCGACGACAAAGTGACCCTGGTGATGGTCGGGCTCGGCCATCTGCAGTTCATCAAGGACCGCCACACCTACCTGGAGAAGCTGGTCGATCTCTGCTCGCAGGCCGTCGACGCGGAGCGCTGCACGATCTACGTGGTCGATCACGAACGGGCCGAGATCCGCTCGGCGGTGGCCCAGCGTGCCGGCGTGGAGATCCGGCTCCCCATCGGCCGCGGTCTAGCGGGTCATGTAGCGCTCACCGGCGAGACGATCAACGTGCCGGATGCCTACGCGGACGCACGGTTCGATCGCAGCGTCGACCTTGTGACGGGTTTCCGCACACTCAATATCCTTGCGGTGCCCGTGTGGGGACAGGACGGGCGCACGGTCGGCGTGATCCAGGTGCTCAACAAGCGGAGCGGCTCGTTCGAGCGTCACGATCAGATGCTCCTCGAGCGCATCGCTGAGGCGTCACGGGCCGTGCTCGAGCAGGGCATCCAGCCAGATGCGACACGTACGCGCGCAGGAGGACGTGAGTGAGCGAGAAGCGCCGTGGCTCCGATCGCCGCGCTGACGAGCGCCGCGCTGACGAGCGCCGCGCCCGCGAGGAGCGGCGCCGCAAGGAGCAGCGCTCGCCGGAGCGGCGCAACGGCCGTGACCGGCGGGTGAAACAGCGTCGCGCCAAGAGCTCGAAGGCCAATGGAAAAGACGTCCGGACCGGCAAGGACCGGCGCACCGCCGCCGAGCGCCGTAGCGGCAAGGACCGTGGGACGACCCCACGCCGCGACGGCCAGCGCCGCGACTCACCGCGCCGCGCGGATAAGCGCCGCTCCGACGAGCGGCGTGACCGGAGCGGTCCATCCGGGGGTAGCGGGACGGAACCCGCCACGCCCCGGAGGTCGAGGCAGATCACGGATGCCGGGCGCCTCGACCTCATCCTCGATGTGACCCGGCGGCTCATGAGCGAGACGGATCTCACCGCGCTGCTCCGCTTGATGGCCGAGGCGACGCGGACGCTCCTCGACTGCGACCGCGCCACGGTCTTCATCGTCGACCAGGAGAAGGGCGAGGTCTGGTCGAAGGTCGCCCTCGGGACCGGCGAGATCCGCTTCCCGATCGGGCGCGGGATCGCGGGCAGCGTCGCCGCCAGCGGGGAGACCATCAACATCCCCGACGCGTACGCGGATCCGCGCTTCAATCCCGAGCCGGACCGCCAGAGCGGCTACCGGACGCAGA
The DNA here is from genome assembly GCA_964611555.1 of uncultured Chloroflexota bacterium. GTDB lineage: Bacteria > Chloroflexota > Limnocylindria > P2-11E > P2-11E > GWC2-70-10. Next base: position 1,822 of record CAZTAI010000289.1, read on the forward strand.
GCCTCCTGACGTTCCCGATGACCGGTCACGACGGTCGGGTCATCGGCGTGTTCCAGGCCATCAACAAGAGGGGCGGCCCGTTCAGCCACGACGACGAGGAGACGCTCGGATCGCTCGCCTCTTCAGCCGCGGTCGCGCTCGAGAATTCACTCCTCATCGAGGCCCAGAAGCAGCTCTGGATGTCGCTCGTCGAGACGCTCGCGATCACGGTCGACGCCCGCGACCAGCAGACGGCCGGCCACAGCCGGCGCGTGACCCG
>CAZTAI010000290.1:0-2077 GCA_964611555.1 uncultured Chloroflexota bacterium
CTCGGCATCTCGATCCCGATCTTCTTCCTCGCGATCATCCTCAAGTACGTCTTCGCGGTGAAGCTCGGGTGGTTACCCACGGTCGGCCGCGTCTCGGTGCTGATCGACCTCGAGCACCCCACCGGCTTCTACGTCCTCGACGCGGTCCTGACCGGAAACGTCGAGGCCTTCTGGGACACGCTCAAGCACCTCGTCCTGCCCGCCGTTGCGCTCGGCTCGATTCCGCTCGCTGTGATCGCGCGCATCACGCGCGCGGCGGTGCTCGACGTGCAGAACGAGGACTACGTGCGAACGGCGCGCGCGAAGGGCGTCTCGCCGAGGCTCGTGGACACGCGCCACGTGCTGCGGAACGCGCTGCTGCCGATCGCGACGATCATCGGCCTGCAGACCGGCCTGCTGCTCTCGGGCGCGGTGCTCACCGAGACGGTCTTCGCGTGGCCGGGCCTCGGCACCTGGCTCGTGAACGCCATCCGCGTCCGTGACTTTCCCGTGCTGCAGGGCGGGATCCTCTTTGTCTCGATCGTGTTCGTGCTCGTCAACCTCTTCGTCGACGTGATGTACGCGGTCATCAACCCGCGGATCCGGTACTCATGAGCATCGCTCAACTCGAGGCGCGCGAGGTCGAGCTGGAGGCGCCGAGCGGGCTCTGGCGCGACGCGTGGCGGCGGTTGCGGCGCAACCCGGGCGCGCTCGTCGGCTTCTCGCTGGTCGGGCTCTTCGTGCTGGTCGCGCTCTTCGCTCCACTCATCGCTCCGTTCGACCCGCGGGCGCAAGATCTCTCGTTGCTGCGCGGCGGGTGCTGCCCAGGCCCGTCGGCCGAGCACTTCTTCGGTGTCGACGACCTTGGCCGCGACGAGTTCTCGCGCGTCGTCTACGGCGCCCGCTTCTCCCTGCTGATCGGCGTCGTCTCGGTGGCGGTCGGCCTGTCGGTCGGGCTCGTGCTCGGCGCGATCGCGGGCTACGCGGGCGGCGTGGTCGACAGCATCGTCATGCGCCTGATGGACATCATGCTCTCGGTTCCCGGCCTGCTGCTCGCGATCGGGATCGTCGCTGCGCTCGGCCAGGGACTGACTCAGATCATGATCGCGGTCGGCGCCACGCAGATCCCGATCTTTGCGCGACTCCTCCGTGGCTCGATCCTCGCGCAGCGCGAGAACGACTATGTGCTCGCCGCGCGCTCCATCGGCGTACCCCGTCGCACGATCCTCGCCTCGCACATCCTTCCGAACGCGATCTCGCCGGTCATCGTTCAAGGAACGCTCGCGCTCGCGACGGCGATCATCGACGTCGCCGGCCTCGGCTTTCTCGGACTCGGGCCGCAGGATCCCTCGACGCCCGAGTGGGGAACGATGCTCACCGACACCACGCGCTATCTGCAGACCGCGCCGCATCTCGCAATCATTCCCGGCGTCGCGATCGTCCTCTCGGTGCTCGGCTTCAACTTGATCGGAGATGGTCTACGCGAGGCGCTCGACCCGAAGCTCCGAGGCCGTGGCTAGAGAGCCCCTGCTCGTCGTCGACGACCTGCACGTCCAGTTCGGGACGCAGCGCGGGCTCGTCTACGCCGTCAACGGGATCTCGTTCGACATCGCAGCCGGCGAGACGCTCGGCATCGTGGGCGAATCGGGCTGCGGCAAGAGCGTCACCTCGCTCGCTCTGCTCGGCATCCTCGCGCGGAACGGGCGCATCAGCCGTGGCGCCGCGCACTTCGAGGGTCGCGACCTGTTGCAGCTCCCCGACGCCGAGCTGCGGAAGATCCGCGGCAAGGAGATCGCGATGATCTTCCAGGACCCGATGACCTCGCTGAACCCGGTGCTGACGATCGGACGCCAGATCCGCGAGGCCCTCGAGACGCACTTCGGGATGGACCGCGAGCAGGCCGACAAGCGGTCGACGGAGCTGCTCGACCAGGTCGGGATCCCGAGCGCGAAGATGCGCCTCAAGGACTATCCGCACCAGTTCTCCGGCGGGATGCGGCAGCGGGCGATGATCGCCATGGCGCTCGCCTGCGAGCCGAAGCTGCTGATCGCCGACGAGCCGACGACGGCGCTCGACGTGACGATCCAGGCGCAGATCC
>CAZTAI010000291.1:0-2075 GCA_964611555.1 uncultured Chloroflexota bacterium
CGGCGCTGGGCGATCCCGGCCCGGAGCTCGTTCATCTTCCGCGCGTAGCGCTGCGCGGCCATGACGAACGCGGCGTGCGACCAGGTCAGCGGTGAGACCGAGAGCGGATCGCCCGTGAGCGGGTGCAGCTGCTCGGGCAGCACGCCGGAGGGCAGGGCTCGCGCGGCGCACCACTCCAGGATCTTCCGCGCCGGCTCGAGGTCCTCGACCCGCTTGGCGCAGGCGACGTGGTGTTCGGCCAGCCAGAGCGTCCCGATGAACCAGGGGTTCCCGGGCCCCGTCGTCCCGCTCTCGCGGAAGTACTGGTCGTTCTCGTAGCGGGCGAGTCCGCCGATCGCGGTCTTCACGCTGAGGCGCTCCTCGATCGCGGACATGGTCGACCGCACGCGCTTGTCATCGGCAGCCACCATGCCGAACAGCCAGAGACCCGACAGCGAGATGTCGAGCGTGGGGTCCTTCACGATCGTCCCGTCCGGAAGCACCGTGATGGTCCGCACGAAGCGGCCGCGGTCCTCATCCCAGAGATGCTCGAGGGCGGCGTGCTGGATCTCATCGGCGGCGGTCCGGTAGCGCACCGCCAGCTCCTGCTGTCCGAACGCCTCGGCGAAGCGGCCCGCAGCCGCCAGTCCGGCCCAGACCGACGCCGTAGTGAAGGCGTGGATCCCGCGCCGCTCCTCCCACAGATCGAAGCTGGGCGCCGGCAGGCCGGTGTGCGGCTCGCGGTACGAAGACATGAAGTCCGCGGCGGTCCGCACCAGCTTCCGATAGAGCGGCCGGACGAACTCGAGGTCGCGCAGGCGCTCGTAGTGGAGCCACAGACCCCACACCGGTAGCCCGGTCTCGTCCTCCTGGATCGGCAGCTCCAGGCGTCCCTCCGGTGTGGCCCACGCGTGCCAGGACGATCCGGCCGATCCGTCGGGGTTGTACTTGTGCAGCAGGTAGCCCTCGCGCGTGATGAGCTCGCCGCACATCGCGTAGAAGCGCCGCGGCAGCTCGACGTATCCGGCGAAGTCCATCGCGGCGGCCACGAGCGCACCGTCACGGGGCCACATGTACGAGTACGTGTCGCGGTTGAAGCGGAGCACGTCCGAGTCGTTCCCCGCGACGATCGCGCCGCGCTCGTCGACCTGCGTCCGGATGATCAGGCACGACCGCTTGTACAGGTGGCAGAGCTCCTCCGGGAGCACGTGTGAGATCGAGGACTCGTCCTTGTTGGCCCATAGGCGCCAGTAGTCCTCGGTGCGCTTGATGAACGACACTGGCCCACGCGTCCGGACGAGCTGGTCGAGGTCGCGGACCTCCTGATAGGACTGGCCCGCCGCGATCCAGAACGTCACGGTCGCGCTGCCGTTCGCCGGGACGGCAACGTCAAGCTGCGCCGTCGTGTCGATGCCGCCCTGTGCGACCGGGTTGCGTGACAGCACGCCATCCTCCGCATCGACCCAGGTCCCGATGTGGCCAACGTCCTCTTTGCGGCCGACTGCGAAAGAGCGCAGGCCGGCCTGGCCGTCGGCAGTCATGCCCGAGAGGAGGAAGTACCGGCGGGCCTTGTAGTGGACGAGCGCTCGAGGCCGCGGGTCGTAGTAGGCCGAGTCGCCAAAGCTGTTGCCGTAGAGGTGCGCATCGAAGTGGTGGAAGAGGCGCACCTCACGATCCCGGCCGGTCGTGTCCTCGACCCTGACCTCCTTTAGATAGAGGTTGCGGTCGAAGTCCACGGCGTCGCGGCAATGCAGGCGGATCCCGAGCGCGGCGTTCGTGCACTGCACGTCGCCCACGAGCGTCTCGTGCGCGTAGCGGATCTTCCGGTCCCAGCCGTCATCCGAGATCCAGCTGAACTTGCCGTCGGCCCACACGCCGAACCGGCAGGGATGGCCCTCGGTGTGGTCCTCCATCCCGACGTACGGGAAGTACAGGTCCCGCAGCTGATAGAGCGAGTCGAATGTAACGAGGAGGTTCCCGTTCCCGAGCGGCAAGTCACGCGGCACGCGCGCATTCTGCGTCGCCCCCCTAGCGGTTCCTAGTGACGGCGCGCCGCGGTACCCGACGGGGCGAACCGGCGCGCGCCCCCCTGCGCT
>CAZTAI010000292.1:0-2059 GCA_964611555.1 uncultured Chloroflexota bacterium
GCGGCCCCGCAGCTCGATCCCGGCGATGAGCCCGACGAGCGTCGGTATGACGGCGACGGTCCCGAGCGCCAGCAGGTCAGGAGTGAGCAGGTCGTAGGCGAGGAAGCCGCCGATCTGCACCAGCGAGTTGAGCTGGAAGAGCGCGGCCAGGATCACGACGAAGTCGGCGGCCGCGAGCCGGCGCGTGTGGAAGTACCCGCCGACGATGGGGCTTGCGATCGACGTCGAGCCCTGGAGCGTCCCGCCGATCAGGCCGACCACCGGACCCGCGAAGCGTGCCCGGCGCGCCTCCGGGTCGGTCCCCAGCAGTCGCTCACCGCGCAGCAGGAACACCAGCACCATCGCGGAGATCAGCACCGCGAAGATCCGCTGATCGAGCTGCGCCAGTAGCGAGACGCCCGCGATCGTCCCGATCGCGCCCGCGATCAGGATCGGCACGACCTGCCCGACGAGCGCGGGGACACGCCTCCAGCCCGTGATGAGCAGCAGAGTGTTCGCGACGAGGATGGGGAAGGCGATGATCACCACCGCCGCGCGCGGACCGAAGACGCCGGCGAGCACGGGCGTCGCGATCAGCGGAAGTCCCATCCCGGCGAGGCCCTTGGCGGATCCGGCGATCACGAGACCGCCGATGACGATCGCGAGGTCGAGCGCGCTCACGCGCGACGAGCCAGCTCGCTCTCCTCGACGAGAGTGCGCCAGTCCACGCGCTGGAGACGCTCGCTCGGGATGAAGGCGCGACCGACCTTCGCGGCGTCGCGGCCCTCGACGCGGACGATGTCGGCCGTGTGATCGAAGGTCGTGCCGTGCACGAGCGCCGATCCGACGCCGTAGACATCCACGGGCACGCCCAGCTCCTCGAACCGGCGGATCTTCTCGGCGTTGAACCCGCCGGAGGCGACGATCTTGACGTGCCGGTACCCGGCACGGTCCAGCGCTTCGCGGACGAGCTCGACGAGGCGCGGCGTCACGCCGCGCACCTCCGGCTGCGCGCGGCCCTGCTTCTCCGCGAGCTCGCGCACGATGGCCAGGTCGACCATCGACTCGCTCGTGTCGAGCCGCACGCCCCAGAGCCTCCCGCCGAGCGCGTGCGCGACGCCGAGCGAGGTGTTCACCACGTCGTTCTGGAAGTCGACCAGCGCCGTGACGTTGACGTGGCCCTCGGGCGTGCCGGGCGCGGTCAGGTGCCCGAGTGGCTCGGGTGAGCGGTTGATGTGCTCGTCGAACTTGAGCGTGGCGACCGTCGTGTCTCCACCGTAGACGGCGATCAGCGCGTGGGGGATGGTGCCGAGGCCCTTGCTGCCCCACCACTCGCCCTGCTCGTCGGTCGAGACACCGACCGCACCGCCGATGTATGCGGCGTAGCCCGAGCCGGCCTGACCCTCCTGTGCCTGGTGCCGCGCGCCGAACATGATCACCGGCTTCCCGCGCGCCGCCGCGACAACGTCGCGCGTGTTCGTCGCGATCTTCGTGCCTTCCGTGAGCGCGCCGAGGTACAGGGTCTCGAGGTGCGCGAACGACGCGTACTCGCCCTCGATGCGCATGACCGGCTCGTAGGCTCCGCCGATCTCGCCGTCGTAGAGCGAATCGACCGCGAGCTCCTGCCAGCCCGGCTCCCACAGCGACGCCAGCTCGTGCGAGATCTCGAAGACCTCGCGGGCCTGCGGCTCGTACGCGGCCCACTCGAGGCGCGGCAGCGTCAGCCACGCGGAGTAGAGGCGCTGTTCAGCTTCTAGATACCGCTCGAAGAGACGCTGAGCGCGCACGCGATCGCGATAGCGCCCTGCGCCCACGTGCAGGATCGCGAGCACCTGATCCGTCCCGACGATGACGGCGTTCGGATGCTTCTGGAAGATCTGCATCGTCACTCGGTCGCTGCGGCCGTCCTTCTCGAGGACGTACTTGGTCCGACCGAAGTAGATGTCGCTCTTGTAGCCGCTACGGATCTTCTCGATCGGAAGCCGGAAGACGTGTGGCCGCAGCCGCTCCGTGACGATCATGGTCCTAGAACATCGCCTGCAGCATGCCGCCGTCCACCTGCAGCGACACGCCGGTGATG
>CAZTAI010000293.1:0-2052 GCA_964611555.1 uncultured Chloroflexota bacterium
GCTCGGCCGGATGGGAACGGCGGAGGAGGTCGCGGCGGTCATCGGCTTCCTCGTCAGTCCCGACGCTTCGTACGTCACCGGTGCCGTCTGGACCGTGGATGGCGGACGAGGGGTGCTGTCGACAGCCGATTCAGCGAGGCTGCGGGGCTAATGGCCGATCCGCTGCCGATCAGCGAGGGCGAGCGAGCGCTGACCACATCTGATCCTGTGAGGAGATAGCGGCCTGCCCGAATAGCAGACCCGCTATGTCCCGCTAGTGTTTCCGGGCCAAACCGGCCTAAACTGGGGACAGTAGCCCCGTGGAGCGAACCGTGAGCGAGAAAAGGCAGCCCGCGAAGCGGACGCGCGCGCGTCCGTCCCCCACCGCGCCCGAAATCGTCTCACCATCATTTCGCGCTTGGGAGGATGCCCTCCGCGACCCTCGCACCCGGCCCGCGATTGACAAGGGTTTGGATGAAGTGCGGCGGGGCCGAGTGAAGCCGTGGTCTGAGGTTCGCAAACGTATCAGGTAGAGATCACGCTTAGCGCTGAGCGCGTCATTGAGCACTCTCCAAGTTGGCGCCGCTTCCTCAAGCGAGCCATTGATGATCTCGCCCTTGACCCCGAGCCGAATGGATTTGATCGCTATTGGGCCTATCCTGAAACTGGCTTCCCGGGCTGCTTGCTCCGTGAGATCTACCCGTTTCGCATCTACTACCAGATCGTCAATCCGAACCGCGTAATCATCATCGCGATCGTCCCGCACCCGACCAGGATGTAGCCATGTCACACGGGACGGTGATCCGAGCACCTCTGATATCGCTGCTACTGGCAGGCTGCGGCGTAAGTGGCGCGACCGAGACTTCGGATCAACCCGACTGCGGCGAGCCCGCACCGCGATGGTTGGTGGCGACCATCCAGGATGGCATGGCAACGGACGCAACGCTGACCGATGCCTACGTCATCAACGCTACGGACCTGTCCGGCCTTCCACTGTTCGACCTTCCAACATGGGCGCAGGCCTGGTGGATCATCGGCCTGCTGGAGGGAGCTCCGGAAAATGAACAGAACGCGATATGGCTCACGAACTCACTCGATGAGACCGATCCGGGACTTCTGCTCTCCGCGAACTACGGCTCGCAGCAGAACTCGGAGTGGGGCGCGGATGTGGAGGCTGCCGTCGGCGGCCGTGGTACAGAGGATCACGAAGCTTGCCTCGGCCTAGAGTGACCCGCGTGCTACCGACCCGGTGGCCCCAACCATCAGCTAATCCACTACCCCGCCGGTGAAGGCGTTGACAGCCAGCCGCTCGCGCGGCTACTCTCCGCGGGACATGACCCAGATGTGGTTTTACGGCTAGCGGGTACGAGGCAGGCGAGTAGATCTCGCCGGCGCAGGCACTCGTGCCCGCAGACGCAGGAAGCGAAAGCTCCTGCGTTTTTTGTTTCCCCGAAGCGGGATCAACTGAAAGGCAAGACCGATGATCGTGGTGATGCGCGCGAGCGCGACGCAGGATGAAGTCGACGGGGTGAGGCGGACGGTCGAGGAAAACGGCCTCGAGGCGTTTCTGAGCGTCGGAGACGAGCGGACCGTCATCGGTGTCGTCGGCAGCGATGTCGAGCGCGTCGCGCACCTCGGCACGCTGCCGGGCGTCGAGCAGGTGATCCGGATCAGCTCGCCGTACAAGCTGGCGAGCGTCGAGCACCAGGTCGAGCGGACCCGGGTACGCGCCAACGGCGTGGAGATCGGCCTCGGCCAGGAGCTGGTGGTCATCGCCGGACCGTGCGCGGTGGAGTCGCGGGAGCAGCTCATGCAGACCGCCCGTGCCGTGAAGCGCGAGGGCGCCCGCGTGCTGCGCGGCGGCGCCTTCAAGCCGCGCACCTCGCCCTACTCGTTCCAGGGACTGGGTCTCCCCGCCCTCGAGCTGTTGGCGGAGGCGCACGAGGCGACCGGCCTGCCGGTCATCAGCGAGGTGGTCGATCCGGCCGATGTCCCCGCCTTCGAGGAGCACGTCGACATCCTCCAGGTCGGCGCGCGCAACATGGCGAACTTCGTGCTGCTCAGGGCGGTCGG
>CAZTAI010000294.1:0-2050 GCA_964611555.1 uncultured Chloroflexota bacterium
CTGCGAGACGGTCTACCTCGAGCGGCTCACGGTCGAGGAGAGGGCGTACGAGTAGCTAAAAGCGCGCGAGCTGTTGGTTGCCCAGCGTCAGCCAGAAATTCAGGCCGTCGCTGCAGACTCCCTGGGGAGTCGTTCCGGTCGCCAGGGAAACCGTCTTCAGGAGGGTCAGCGTTCTGGCGTCCCACACCGAAACGACGTCGCTGTTCCCGTTGAGCACCAACGCCCGAAACCCGTCGAAGCTGACGCGACCCGGGCTGGGTACGCCGGGATCCTGGAGGAACGCCACGGTCACTCCCGTCGATGCCCGGACTATGGCGACGCCGCAGCAGGTCGGGATCCAAAGATTCTCGCCGTCGAAAACCGGATACTTGAGTCCGTCGCCTACCGTATATGATTGAAGGATTCCTCCCGCGGAATCGAGACGATAGACCTTGCCGACCGGCGGATCGGTCACCCACATGTTCGTTCCGTCGTAGACCAGCCCGGTCGGCAAATCGAACCCAATGTCGACATTGGTCACCGCCCATGGCAGCGTGGCGCCGGGCTCCACAATGGAGATGGAACGACTGCGGTTCGCCGTCCACAGGCGCGTCCCGTCGAACGCGATGCTGGTCGGCTCATCGCCCACGTTCGCGACGAGTACGGCGCTTCCGGCAGGCTGGGACGGATCGATCATGTACAACTCGCCAGGCGACACGAAACGTGCGATGAAGATGCGTCCCATGGCTGCGACCATCTCGCCTCCGAAGGCTCCGGACCAGGTGTCGACGACGCTGCCATCGCTCCCACGCACCCGGTTGATCCCTCCGGAGGCGCCCGTCCAGATGTCAGTGCCGTCGCACGTGATCGGCCCGAATGCGTCGGGCGTCACGCCGAGTCCCAGGTCGTAGTGGGGTGTCGTGGTCCACCATTGGCCGAGCGCAGCGCGACGGCTCGAGCGTGCGATCGCCTGGTTGACGCCCTTCGAGACGAAAACAGCCGCCTGGCCGCGCGTGACCGGATTGTCGGGTGAAAACGTCGTCGGCGAAGTGCCCGCGGTGATGCCGAGGTAATACATCTCGAGGACGTACGGGCAGAACGCCGGGGACACGTCGGTGAAGGGGCCACAGGAGTCCTGCAGGGCCCCCGTGGCTGCGCCGGCGGCCACCGCGAGGAGAGCGATCAATGAGACCAGGAGCTGCTTCATGAGATTCACCTCGTCGTTCAAAAGCGAGCCAAAACCGCATCCACGCCGAACGAGTCCAGGCTGAGCCAGAAGTTGACCCCATCGCTGGCGACTCCGAGTCCGAAGATGTAGCCCGTCTCAAAGGAGCTGATCAGCGACAGGGACCGGGCATCCCACAACGTGGCGCGATGGCTGTCCAACAAGAGGACGCGGCTGCCGTCGAAGGCCGCGGAGCCGCTGGTCTGGGCGTCTCCCTCGAGAAGGGTGGCTCGACGCCGCGGGCGCGATCACTCAGACAAGTGCCCGCCGTGATGCCGAGGTAATACAACTCGAGGACGGAGGGGCAGAACGCGGGGGACACGTCGGTGAACGGGCCGCAGACATCCTGGGCGCGGCGGATGGCTCCGCCGGCGAGGAGCGAACAGAGCGCCACCGGGATAGCCAGGAGCAGACGCACTCGAGTGTGGATCCTCATTTGTCGTTCCTTTCCTCAGTCGATGTTTTAGAGACGCACCAGCCGGGACCCGTCGGCCGTCTCGACGGTGATCCAGAAATTCAGGCCGTCGCTCGCGGCCGCGACCGGATAGAGGTCCGAGAGGGCGCTCACGCCGAGCGAGGAAAAGTCGGACGCCCGGAGCAGGGACAAAGTCGGCGGAACTCCGTTCGAGGGGTTGCCCTGGCCGAGAACCAGGATCCGCTCGCCGTCGAAAGCGGCGCACGACGGAGATCCGTCGGCCACGTCCAGCAGCGCAACAGAAGCGCCATCGGACACTCGGACGACGTTCAGACCGGCCAGAGGATTCGCCACCAGCACGTGGGTCCCGTCGAATGTCAGGGGGAGCGGGGCGCCTCCTCGGGATCCGATGTTCACGGTTTGCAGGATCG
>CAZTAI010000295.1:0-2036 GCA_964611555.1 uncultured Chloroflexota bacterium
ACTGCTCGGCCGTCGTGCCGATCAGACGGACCCGCGCCGCCTGCTCGCGCTGTCCTTGGCGCTGCTGGCCATCTCGCTCGTGCCTCAGGTGATCGTCCCGAACGCGCTCGTGTTCCTGGCGGCCCGGGCGCTGACAGGTGTCGCACTCGGTGGGACGATCACATCGATCGCGGTGCTGACGCGCCTGGGCGCGCCGATCGGCGGTGAGGGTCGCGCGTTCGGCGCCCTCGCCACAGTCCAGAACCTCGGGTGGGGGACCGGCCCGATCCTCGGGTCCGCGTTCGCCGCTGCGGCGGGGATCCCTGCGCTCTACCTCGTCTCGGCCGGTCTGATCCTCGTCTCCGCCGCTGGTGTGCGCTACATCGGGCTGACAAGCTGGAAGTAGTTGTCGTCGGGATCGGCTAGCGTCGCGACCCACATGTTCGGCGGCCAGTCGTCCATCCTGTAAGGCTCTTTCACGACCTTCGCGCCGGCGGCCTTGAGCTTGGCGAAGTCGCCCTTCACATCCGTGCTCTCGATGTTCAGGATCATCCGTCCTGGGCTCGCGTTCCGTCCCTTGACCTCCGAGTGCGGGCCCACGTTGATCCACGCTCCGCCGATCTGCCACCCGGTGAAGCCGCTGTCCTCCATCGCGGGCTTTCCGAAGAGCTTGGTGTAGTAGTCGGAGAGACGCTTCGGGTCCTCCGAGCCGATCATCACGCTGTTCAGGTTCATGTAGTTACCTCCACTGCGCTCGCCGCCAGACTATCGGCTATGGATGCGAAGGAGACGCGCGCCCGCCCGGTAGCGCTCGCGGTGATCCGCGAAGGCGACGAGATCTTCGTCTTCGAAGGCCATGACCCGCACAAGGGCGAGACCTTCTGCCGGCCGCTTGGGGGCACGATCGAGTTCGGCGAGCTGGCCACGGATGCCGTCAAGCGGGAGCTCCGCGAGGAGCTCGGCGTCACGGTCTCGGACGCGAAGCTGCTCACCGTGATCGAGAACGTCTTCGACTGGCAGGGCCGGACCGCTCACGAGATCGACTTCATCTTCGAGGTGAAGCTGGCGGATCCCGAGCGGCTGCGCTCGGGCGAGCTCGAGGCCTACGAGGCGAACGGCGAGCGGATCAACTGCATGTGGAAGAGCCTGACCGACTTCCGCAACGGTGCGCGGCTCTATCCATTGGGCCTGCTCGAGGCGCTCGATGCCGAGTCCGGCTCATCCGCCTGACGGCGTAGGAACACAAGCCTGAGCTACCGCTGGCGGCTCGTGCTCACGCTCGTTCGCCGAGACCATCTCCTGGGGCGTCCTGTACTACTCATGCGGAACACGGTCGTGGCGCGGCTCTATGGCCCGCGCCGTTTCGCCAGCATCTCCGCGGTCCTTTCGCTGGTGATCACGTTCGCCTGGGCGAGCGGCCCGATCGCGCTCGGCGCGGTCTACGACGCGTTCGGCGGATACGACCTCGGGCTGTGGGTCGTCGCGGCCGCGTCGATGGTGGCGGCGTTCGCGGTGGTCATCGCCACGCAGCGCCCGGACCAGCCATCTCAGACCGCCGGCTGAAACAGACCGAGCCGATAGCCGTCCGGGTCCTTCAGCTCACAGGCAGAGCCCCACGGCTGGCGGTCGATCTCACCGCAGGTGACGCCCCGTTCGCGGAGCGTGGCGACCGCGGCATCGATGTCGTCCACCCGGAAGTCGAGCGTCATCGTCCCCGGCCGCACCTCCGCGTCCGGCTGGGCCTGATGCACCGCGAAGCGGGTGCCATCCGCGAAGGTCTGCTCGGCCCAGTGCGGATCGTGGGCGTCGGCCACGAGACGAAGGCCGAGAGCCTCGTTGTAGAACGCGACGGAGCGGGCCACGTCGCGTACGTAGAGCCACACGACGCTGATCCGTTTCGCTACAGGCGCCGCCACGGCATCGGATGATAGGCGGCGCTCTCAGCCGAAAGCTACGTCGATGACGACCTTGCGCAGGGCGCTTTCGAGGGTCGCGAGCTCCCGATCGCTGAGCCGTTCGATGAAGAGCTCGGACACCCCGCGCAGGTGGACCGGCAC
>CAZTAI010000296.1:0-2033 GCA_964611555.1 uncultured Chloroflexota bacterium
TCAAAGAACGGAATCTTCTCCGTGTCTCTGTGTCTCCGTGGCCCGTGAAAGCAAATGACCTACCCGAGAAAAAACGCGTAGGCGGGATTGTCCTGCTCGGGCGTATAGGGATACCCGAGACCGTCGAGGAACGCGCGGAACGCCGGAAGGTCCGCCTCCTCGACCTCGAAGCCCGCGAGCACGCGCCCGAAGTCGGCGCCATGGTTCCGGTAGTGGAACAGGCTGATGTTCCAGCGGCCGCCCAGCTTGTCGAGAAACTCGGTCAGCGCCCCGGGCCGCTCGGGGAACTCGAACCGGCAGAGGCGCTCGTGGTGCACCTCGGGCGCATGCCCGCCCACCATGTGGCGCACGTGCAGCTTGGCCATCTCGTTGTCGGTGAGGTCGGCGGTCTCATAGCCGCTCGCGTTGAGCATGGCGGCCAGCGCCGCGGCGTCCTGCCGGGACTGGGTCGCCACGCCGACGAAGATGTGCGCCTGCCGCCGCCCGCTCAGCCGGTAGTTGAACTCCGTCACGACCCGGCGCCCGATGGCGGCGCAGAACTCGCGGAAGGCGCCCGGACGCTCGGGGATGGTGACCGCGAGCAGCGCCTCGCGCGCCTCGCCCACCTCCGCGCGCTCGGCCACGAAGCGGAGGCGGTCGAAGTTCATGTTGGCGCCGCTCATCACCGCGACGAGCGACTGGTCGCGAACGCCTTCACGCTCGACCCAGGCCTTCAGGCCCGCCGCCGATAACGCCCCGGCCGGCTCCATGACAGTGCGTGTGTCGTCGAAGATGTCCTTGATGGCCGCGCAGATCTCGTCGTTGGTGACCCGGACGATCTCGTCGACCGTCTGGCGAACGATGGGAAACGTGAGCTCGCCCACCTCGCGCACGGCGACGCCGTCCGCGAAGATGCCGACGTGATCCAGCCGCACGCGCCGGCCGGCCGCCAGCGACTGGTACATGGCGTCCGACTCGTATGGCTCGACGCCGATCACCTTGACGTCGGGCCGCAGCACCTTGAGATAGCCGGCGATGCCCGCAATCAGGCCGCCGCCGCCGACGGGCACGAAGACGGCGGACAGCCGGTCCTGGCTGTGGCGCAGGATCTCGGCGCCAATCGTGCCCTGCCCCGCGATGACGAGCGGGTCGTCGAAGGGATGAATGAACGTGAGTCCGGTCTCGGCCACCATGATGTCGCAGTGGGCCTTGGCGTCCGTGTAGCTGTCGCCGGCCAGCTCCACCACCGCGCCCATCGCGCGCACCGCGTCCACCTTGATCTGCGGCGTCGTCTGCGGCATGACGATCGTCGCCTTCAGGCCAAGCTTCCTCGCGGAGAAGGCGACGCCCTGCGAGTGATTGCCGGCGCTCGCGGTGATGATGCCCCGCGACCATTCTTCCTCGCGCAGGTGCGCAATCTTGTTGTAGGCGCCCCGCAGCTTGAAGCTGAAGACAGGCTGCAGATCCTCGCGCTTGAGCAGGACTTCGTTCGAGAGCCTCCGGGACAGCCGCGGCGCCAGGTCGAGCGGCGTCTCGCGCGCGACGTCGTAGACGCGGCTCTTGAGGATGTCGTGGAGAAGCTGCGTGAGCATGTTGGGTCAGCTGGGTAACGGCGCCGGGTCCGCTCCGCGGCACCCGGCCTAGACCCGCCGCGTACCGAGCCACCCAATATTACTTTGGCAGGCCGTCGACGACCGCCCGCCAGGCGCGTGCCGTTGGGCAAACGAGAGCAGCCTCACTTCGACCGGCCGGCGCATCTTCCGCACGAAGGCCCGCGCGACATGGCCAAGTGTAAGGCCGGATCACTGTGCCCGAACTCTCTGGGAAATTCCGTGAATGTGCGTTTGTGCGTGAATGCGGACTTACGAATTCGTCTTCACAGACGCAAAACTGAAATCCAGACCCCAAGCCGTTGAGGCGGCCAGGCAACGACCGGGCACCCCGATACTACACGGCGGCGTGCGCGGGTTCAGGCGACCGCCCGGGCCATCCGAGCGACGGCGCGACCAGGCTCGTGAAAATACGGGCGGCCGTCGGCCATGGGAGCGGACGGC
>CAZTAI010000297.1:0-2031 GCA_964611555.1 uncultured Chloroflexota bacterium
TGCTCGCGCCGCCGCTGGCCGATCACGTGCTCGACGTTGGCGCGACCGGGTTCGGTTTCCTCATGGCGGCGACGGGGATCGGGTCGACGGCCGCGGCGCTCGGCGTGGCGTTCGCGCGCCGACCGCGACCGCGCCAGATGGTGCTCGGGACGGTGGCGCTGGGGCTTGGATCGCTCGCGCTCGCCTGGTCGACGTCGTTTCCGGTGTCATTGCTTGCCATGACGGTTGTTGGCGCGGGCGGAATGGCGATGGCCGTAACGGCCAACGCGACGATCCAGCTCGCGGTGCCGGACCAGCTCCGCGGCCGTGTGATGAGCGTCTACACGACGGTGTTTTCCGCCTCGGTGCCGGCGGGCGGGCTGCTCATGGGCGCGCTCGCATCGCGCTTCAACGTGCCGCTGGCGTTCGCGGTGGGCGGGATGCTGACGCTCGCGGTGGGGATTGGGGCGTGGTACTGGCTGCGTCGCCTCGAAGCCCGCGGCGATGCGCGCTTGCCGTCGCGGAAGGTCGTCCCGGGCGCGGCGGTCGGCGCGGAAGCTTCTACGTTCCCCTCGGCGCGGCCGCGGTAGTTACGGAGCCTGCCGAAACTCCTCGTATCGACGAGCAAGCCGGTCGCGGTCGGGATACTGAGTCGGCCGGCTCGGCAGGTCGATTCGCTGCCCGTGGATTTTCTGAAGCCCCACGATGAGCATTGGTCCGTCCGTCTCGGTCAGCACGGAAGGTCGGACCTCGATGGTGTAGTCGGGGCGAACCGCGAAGAAGAACCCATCGAACGCCGCGTGATGGAGCTTGCACAACGCGAGTCCGTTCGAAACCACAGGTTCGCCTTCAGGGTCGAGGTCGCGCGTGATGTGCGCCGCGTCCAAGAGGGCGGCATGGTGGAGGCGGCACAGCGCACAGCTGTCGTGGTATGCACGGAGCACCCGCTCCCTGAATGCGACCTGATGCAGCCGACGGCGCACAGTGGCGGTGATGTATGCACGACGCGCCTCGGGCTCAACGTCCGCGACGTAGTTGTGGCCGGAAACCCCAGACGCGGCTACGGCGCCGAGATCGTCAACCTGTACCCAAAACGTCAGCCTCTCCGGGTCATCATCGACGACGAAGACCGGGTAGGCGGCGAGGTATCGGCCGGGCTCGATTGCATGGAAATACGCAAGTGGCACGCGCTCGAGCATCGCTCGACGCAGGCCTGCGTTGTCTCGATGCGTGCGGTCGGTTCCGCGGTAGGAATAGCGGATCCTTCCCGTCGCCGTGTCGAAACTATCCGCGTAGGGCCCACCAATTGTGGTGGTGATGGATATCGGGAGCTCGCAGGCGGCCGGCTTCCAGATGCCTTGCTGGGGGCTCATTAGTCCGATCTGCCGACCCCGGTAATCGAACCCGCGTTGCAAAAGGGGGCGAGGCAAGACGTCGCCTTCTTGGGCGCGGAGGTCGGACAACCATTCGAACGCGGCGAGGCGGACTTCTCGGTCCGCGGAACCAATCACACCGCCAGGATAGGCGGCCGCGCTGGCATCGGAGAGTCGGCGTACTTTCGAGTCATGCGGGAGCCCGCTACCCTGAACATCTGACCCATGAGCAACAACGCGATCTACAAGGGCTCCCCGTATCACTTGATCGAAGTGGAGGGCCACGAGGTCGAGTTGAAGCCGGTCGAGGGGGACCGCGACCAGACCTTCCGGGTCGACGTGATGGCACCCACTCTCATCGTCGACCCCACGGACGATCAATGGGCCGCTGCCCGCCGACCGGCCTAACATCACCCGGTGCCGAATCGCCTTGCGCAGGAGACCAGTCCCTACCTGCTCCAGCACGCTCATAACCCCGTCGACTGGTGGCCCTGGGGGCCTGACGCGCTGGCACGGGCGAAGCTCCTCGACAAGCCGATCTTCCTCAGCATCGGCTACGCGGCGTGCCACTGGTGCCACGTCATGGAGCGCGAGTCGTTCGAGGACGAGGCGACGGCCAAGCAGCTCAACGACGGCTTCATCCCGATCAAGGTCGACCGCGAGGAGCGCCCCGACCTCG